>DATEYD010000236.1:0-1257 GCA_035583445.1 Minisyncoccota bacterium | reverse complement strand
GAGCATCCTCACGGGTTGAGCGATAAAGACTTTGATGTCCTCTTCACCAAGGACAAGCCCATCATCTTCGCCTTCCACGGCTATCCTTCGCTGATCCATCAGCTGACGTATCGGCGAACCAACCATCACAACCTGCACGTTCGTGGGTACAAGGAAGAAGGAACGACCACCACGCCCTTCGACATGGTGGTGTTGAACGATCTCGACCGCTTCCACCTGGCCGGCGACGTGATCGATCGGGTGCCGAGTTTGGGCTCACGGGCCGCTTACGCCAAACAGTTTCTCCGAGACAAGCTGCTCGACCACAAGACTTACATCGACAAACACGGCGAAGACATGCCGGAGATTCGTAACTGGAAGTGGCACGCGACCAATGCAGGCAAAAAGACGGAATAGAGCGTCGACTGTCACCGGGCTGATTTCCGTCGGAGCGCCCTGGTTGAGTTCCCTCGGTTGTCCAGCAGGCGGTCCGGGCGGCTGACCGGGAGCATTTCGACAATCGCCGCCGACAAAAAAGGACGCAAACAATGAGCACGATTACGACGAAAGACAGCACGCAGATCTATTACAAGGACTGGGGCACAGGACAGCCTGTGGTGTTCAGCCACGGCTGGCCCCTCAGTGCGGATAGCTGGGAAGCTCCGATGGTGTTCCTGACCTCCAACGGTTATCGCTGCATTGCCCATGCCAGCCCTGGAGGGATAACAAGATGGACACCTATGCCGACGACCTCTCGGAACTCATCGAAACGCTCGATCTGAAGGGCGTCGTCCTGATCGGCTTCTCCGCGGGCGGCGGTGAAGTCGCCAACCGAGCGAAGGGACATGACTATGAACAAGTGCCGTGTGGTTTTCCATCTCGATGAGCCCAACAAGGACCGTGTCGACCTGGTGTTCGCCCGATGAGGGACGTCAGCACCAGCGAGAAGCAGGACGCGAAGGCCCCTGACAAGGAGGCGCTGGAAAGGGAGCGCTACGAGCTACTCCAACGCCTGGACGACTGGCTGGAAACGCCGATGCTGATACTCGCCTTCGCGTGGCTGGCGCTGCTGGTAGGGGAACTGATCTGGGGCGAGAGTCTTTCGTTTGAGATCATCGGGACGATCATCTGGGTCGTCTTTATCCTCAATTTTGCGGTGGAATTCGTCCTAGCCCCCCACAAGGTTGCTTACCTCAAAAGTAACTGGCTGCTCGCCATTTCGCTGCTGATACCGGCGTTGCGTATCTTCCGCGTCTTCCGGGTGTTTCGGCTGCTCCG
>DATEYD010000235.1:0-2505 GCA_035583445.1 Minisyncoccota bacterium | reverse complement strand
TCGCATGCCATCTGCAGCATGACTTCGTAGGTGTCGACCGTCGTAGGCATCCAGCCAGGCTGCATGACCTCCTCGATCACGTAGCTTCCAGGAAGGATGTTGAAGCAGGTCGCCCACATACCGTCCTCGTCGGTCACGAGCTCGATCCGAACCTGAACACCGTCGTTCTGGACTCCGGTGATCACGACATGCCATCCGGGCACGCCGGGCTCACCCTCGTCCCTGATTCCGTCGCCGTTCAGGTCTTCGAACTTGTAGCCCCAGAGGCATGTGTACGGGACATTGCCGAACTTGACGTCTATCACGTGCGTGCCTGATGCGATCCAGAGATCGACCATCGCAGGCGTGACATGGTACCAGTTCTCCCTGTCCTCCTCGGTCACCTGATAGATGCCGGGCAACAGGTTGTCGAACATGAAGTACCCGTCCTCGTCCGTGAGCACAGTGATCGGGCCGACGGGCGTCGCGCCCACCGGGGACCACGGCCAGTCGCCGTCGTTCAGCCAGCCGGTCAGGGTTATCTCCCAGTCCGGTATGCCAACCTCGATCCCGTCGAACAGGCCGTCCATGTCCCAGTCGAGGAACTTCCAACCGTCGATCGAGCCCAGCTCGACATTGCCGAACTTGGCGCAGTGCACCCACGAGCCCTCGCCCATGGTCACGTTGCGCATCCAGGGAGTCACATTGACCCAGCCTTCGGGTATCTCCTCCCAGACGGTGTATTCGCCAGGCAGGAGGCCCTCGAACGCGTACTGGCCGTTCTCGTCGGTAACCGTCGAGAACGGACCATAGTGCGTTCCGTTCGCGAGCGTGCCCTCGATCCAGATGACCCAGCCAGGCAGGAACGGCTCGTTGCCGTCCTTGTAGCCGTTCATGTACTCGTCGAGCCACTTGAAGCCCGTGATGTTGCCGAACTTCGCGTTGCCGAAGTTGACGTTATCGACTGCGAACGGTTCCAGCGCGCTCCTGTCCACAGTGATCATCGGGGATGTGGTCGGGTACCAGCCCAGGACCATCTCCTCGTTGATGTAGTAGACTCCGGGCACGAGGTCCACGAAGCAGTAGCGGCCGTCCTGGTCGGTCGTTGTGACGAGCGACCATGGCAACCCTCCGACATCCGTTCCCTCGAGATAGATTGTCCATCCGGGGATGCCGACCTCGCCATCGTCCCAGACGCCGTTCAGGTTGTAGTCATACCACTTGTAGCCGCAGATGGTTCCCTCGGGCAGGTTGCCGAAGCTCCTCTCGAAGGCCATGCCGCTGCCGACTGCGAACATGTACGAATCGGCGGTGTACGCGTTCCAGCCGGTCTGCATGACCTCGCTGACTGTGTATACGCCCGGCTTCAGCATCGTGAACTCGTAGTAGCCGAGGCTGTCAGTGAGGGTCGTCCTGATGTCCAATCCGCCGCCGTCCAGTACGCCATAAAGTTCCACGATCCAGTTCTCGAGGCCAAGCTCGCTCCCCGTGAGAATGCCGTCGTGGTTCAGGTCCGCGCGCTTGTAGCCGCTGACCTTGCTGTACTTCGTGACCGTCCAGGAATCCTCGTCGTAAGCGTAGCCCCAGATGATGTCCCAACCGTCAGCCTGGACGGTGTTCACCAGTGGGCCCTCGCCCGCGGGCACCTCGAAGGTGTAGGAGAATGTCTGGCTCTCGCCGACGCCCAGCACCGCGTAGTGCGCGACGTACATGCCGAGCAGGGTGTCGTATACCCACACATCGTAGAGCGGCGTGTCGCCCGTGTTCGTCACCGTCACCGTGTAGGTTATGGTCTCACCGACGCTGGCGAACTCCGGACCTACCTTCTCTACGTCGATATCCGGGTAGATTACCTCGACGCACCAGAAGTCCTCAGAGTACGCGTAGTGGTCCTGGTAGTCCCAAGCATCCACGAACGCCCAGTTGCAGACCCATTCCTCACCCTCGGACACAGTGTAGTAGTATGGTCCAAGGTAGGCAGTCTGGCCAGGACCGATGTAGTCGGCGAACAGCAGCCCGCCGAGCATTCCGTCGTAGACCTCAGCCCACATCGTCGTGTCGCTGCTCGGGTTCCAGACGTCGATGTAGTAGGTGATGGTGTCTCCCGCGTGTGCGTAGACAGCATCCGCGTACTTGTCCAGCACAATCGCCGGATGCAGAATGTCGATCTCCCAGCGGGTGTAGGCGTAGTCCATGTGGTTCCATGGCTCTAACGACGATTCGTACTGGTCATCGTACGCATAGACATCGACCGCGTTGATCAACGGATCAGGCGTGATCACGGTGACCGGGTACGTTACAGTGTATGTGTGTGACTGCCCAGGCCCGAGGTATCCAATCCAGGATGTCCCCAGCAGGTAGTCGTACAGGTCGTAGCTGACACCGGTGTCCAAGCTCGGGTTCGACACCACTATCGTGTAAGTGATGATGTCCCCGGCCGCGGCACAGTGCCCGACATCGGCCCACTTCTCGACATTGATCATCGCATGAAGTATGTCAATCTCCCATGTATCCGAGTCGTAGACC
>DATEYD010000234.1:0-1314 GCA_035583445.1 Minisyncoccota bacterium | reverse complement strand
GGGGTTCCGACGGAAGCTACCGATGAGCGGGTTCGTGCTGGCTCTCGCGATCGCATTTCTCTACGCGTTCGTTGCGGAGACGATCGGCATCACCGCGCTGGTGGGGGCGTTCGTGGCAGGGACCGCCTTCTCGGGGTCCGCCCTCCGCGATGGATTACGCAAGGGGGCGCAGTACATGGAAGCGCTCTTCGTGCCCATCTTCTTCGTCTCGCTCGGAGTAGCCGTCGATCTCGCAGGCATATGGGATCAGATCGGGTTTGGCCTCACGCTCACGGCGGTCGCGGTCGCGACCAAGATCGTGGGTTGCGGGATCCCGGCGAAGCTCACCGGGATGAGCTGGTGGGATTCGTTCGCGGTCGGAATCGGGATGATGCCTCGTCTCGAGATCGCGCTCGTCATAGCCTACTACGGACTGACGAGCGTGCCGCAGATCATCACTCCGGAAGTGTACTCCGTCGTGGTCTTCATGGGCCTTATGACCGCTCTGTTCACGCCGTCGATATTGAGGATTAGCTTGAAACGTGGCGGTCACGCCATAGTGGAATCATAACGGCATGAGCGCTCAGTTCTCTGCCGGGACCATGTCATGTCCGTACGGTCTCCCGTGCGCGGCGTGATCTTCCTTGTGGTCTACCGGTCCCTTCATCCCGAGCGACAACAGAAACGCCCGTCCAAAAGCAGTTGCCGATTGAGTATCGCCCCGCTCCACCTCTCGAAGGAAAGCCCTGCCGACCAAGAGCGCGAAGTCCTTGTCCCCTGTCATCTAGGCACGCCTGCGCCCGAGACTAGGCACAAGCAGCGGATATATAGCGTGCTAGACGGCAATCACGCTTGATTATCATTGATGGTAAGCCAGACGGCGCGTCCAGACTCTCTCACTTGATGGCTTCCAGTCCCTTCATGTAGGGCCTGAGGACCTCGGGTATAGTGACGGATCCATCCTTGGTCTGGAAGTTCTCCAACACGCTTATCATCGTTCTCGGGAGGGCTATCCCCGAACCGTTGAGGGTGTGCACGAACTCGCTCTTGAGATGCGGCTCCCTGCGGAACTTGATCATCGCCCTCCGCGCCTGGAAGTCCTTGAAGTTGCTGCAGGACGAGACCTCTAACCACTGCTCCATACCCGGCGCGTGAGTCTCGATGTCGTAGGTCTTTGACGAGTGGAACCCGGTGTCCCCCGTGGTGAGGAGCCGGACACGGTGCGGGATCTTGAGCCCCTGCACGACCGCCTCCGCATCTGCGAGAAGGGATTCGAGCTCGGCAAGGGAAGTTTCGGGCAGGACGAACTTCACGAGCTCGACCTTGTTGAACTGG
>DATEYD010000233.1:0-3915 GCA_035583445.1 Minisyncoccota bacterium | reverse complement strand
GATAAACTGGCCCCTGGTCCTCGGAGCGGGGCCGGGCATGATCACCGAGCTGTCGAAGGTCAAGCATGTGATATGCGACTTCAAGATCGCGGACATACCGAACACGAACCGGCTGATAGTGGAGCAGGCGATGGCCAGGGGTGCATCCGCGGTCATATGCCACGGGTTCACGGGCGACGACTCGGTCAAGGCGTGCGTCGATGCGGCCAAGGGGCAGGTGTTCGTCTTGACGGAGATGAGCCATCCTGGTGGCAAGCAGTTCACCGCGCCGCTCGCGGACAAGTTCGCAACACTCGCGAAGGCCATGGGTGCAAGGGGCATAGTGGCCCCGGCGACGAGGCCCGAGAGGATCTCGGACCTGAGGCGGCTCATAGGCGATCTCGAGATCATCAGCCCAGGCGTGGGCGCCCAGGGTGGGAAGGCCTCGGACGCACTCAGGGCGGGAGCGGACTTCGTCATCGTCGGCAGGGCCATCTACGACGCCCCGGACCCCGGGGCCGCGGCTCGCAAGTTGGCCGAGGAGACATCATCCTTGGGATGACTGCACTGACATCGTTGTCGGGCACTTCGGACAGTGCCAAACACTCGCATGCCAGATGGTCGTTTTTCGGGGCACCACGTCCGTAGGACGTGGCCCCTAACGTATATATAGCACCCCAGGCATCGGTGGGCTACTATCGCGACTAGGTGGAGTTATCGTTGGCCGAAGCAAGGGATAGTCCTGCTAGGTCCTTTATGCCCAAGCTTTCGAGGGGGGGCGGGGGGCCGAGCGAGTTGGGCAAGTGGATGAGAACGAACGGGCCGGCATTGCTCATGCTGACCTTCGTATTCCTGCTTGCGCTCTTCATACGGTCGTACTTTGCCTACGAGACGTCAGCTGAGAACGACTACATCGTCTCGGGCGGGTCTGACTCGTATTATTGGCGCAGGATCATCGATTACCACGTCGAGACGGGCCTGAACCTGTTCAGGGACCCGCTGCTCAACTACCCGGACAACCTCGTCAACCCGAGGCCGCCGTTCTTCAGCATGTCCGTGGCCGTCCCGGCCGTGCTGATGGAGGGGCTGTTCGCCTCGATCGACGATTCAGTCGGGTTCTTCCTCGTCTGGTCAACGGCGTTCTGGGGCGCTCTCACGGTCGTACCAGTGTACTTCCTGGGCAAGGAGACGTTCGGCAGGCGGGTCGGCCTGGCGGCTGCGTTCTTCTTCGCGATCATGCCCGCGCATGTCCAGCGCAGCGTGCTCTCCAATGCGGACCACGACGCGATCATCCTGTTCCTGATCGTCATGATATTCTACTTCCTCCTGAAGGCCATACGGGTCCAGGAGCACAAGAAGTGGGTCGAGAGCTGGAAGAGCGGCACGAGCATAGTCGCCGGCCTAAAGAGCTACCTCGGCGGAAGCCACACCGCGATACTCTATGCTCTCATGGCGGGCACGGCGTACGCCGCGCTCATGATGACATGGGTCGGGTTCGCGTATGTGGCCGTCATCATACTCGTGTACTACGTCATCCAGCTGTTCGTGAACATGTTCCGGTACCAGGACTCGACGAGCGTCACGATGCTCGTCATGATCTCCATGAGCTTCGGGTACCTGTTGGCGTTCCCGTACTATGCCAACTACTTCGACTCCTTCTTCAACGACAGGTTCCTGATCCCGCTGCTGCTCAGCGCCGGAGGCCTGATCTTCGGCGTGATGTTCGTGGTCTCGAGGGATTCCCCATGGACCATTTCGCTGCCGATGATCGCCGGTGTGACGATTGCAATCGTCGCGGGCGTGAGCTTGTTCTACGCACCGCTGGCCGATGCGATTGTCACTGGTCAGGGCTACTTCAGCCAGAGCAAGCTGTACACGACCATATCTGAGGCCCGGGCTCCGCAGTTCTCCGAGCTGGCACTGTCCTTCGGCATGGTCACGTTCTTCCTCTCGTTGGCCGGGCTGATCTACGCGCTGATAAAGATCCCCAAGCGGACGGGCGCGGAGTACATATTCATGGTCGTCTGGCTCGCGGCTGCGATATTCATGGCGATATCCGCGGGCAGGTTCATGTTCAACGCCGCCCCGGCGTTCGCGATCGCAGCGGCATGGGTGTTCGTGATCATCGTCGACGCCCTCGACTTCAACAGCGTCCGCAAGTCCGTGACTGGCGCTAGCGGGTCCGTGTTCACCATCATGCGCAAGAGCATCAAGATACGCCATATCGTCGGTGTCCTGTTCCTGGGTTTCATGATCCTGTTGCCGAACATATGGTACAGCGTCGACGCGGGCATACCTGCCGAGACCAAGAGGGACTACGACAGGGACATCTACTTCAGCATGCCCAGCTTCATGAGGCCCGGAGGATACGACGAGACCAACGGATCCAACTGGTACCTGGGCGCGTTCGGCTACTCGCTCCCGCTACCTTCATACTATTATCCCGCTGCGTGGGATTGGTTCGCCGAGCAGGATTCGGACGTGTACCCGGTCGAGGCGAAGCCCGCGTACGTGGCATGGTGGGACTACGGGTTCGAGGCTGTCGCCGAGGGCGAACACCCGACCGTGGCGGACAACTTCCAGAACGGCTACCAGTTCACAGGTAACGTCATAATGGCCCAGAGCGAGGAGGACGCCATCGCGCTGTTCGCCTTCCGGCTGGTCCAGGGCGGCATCCGCGTGGGTGGCGACATCGAGACGGGGGTCGTCTCGGCCATGGAGGACTACGGCGTCGATGTCGAGCGCATGCGCGAGATTGTTGATGTCTCCACTCCAGAGCAGCCGATCATAGATGAAGTGCTTTCCGACCCAGACGTATATGGGCCGATGTCGTCCGATCTGACGGGAACGAACGCCAGGATCGTGGCCGGCAGGGTCGAGCTCGCCAAGGTGGGCCTGGACTCGCTCGTCTGCCTGTACGATGACCTGTGCGCCGTCACTGGCTGGGAGATCAGGTACTTCAACGTAGATTCAAGGATGTTCCCGATATCGGCCTACGAGACCGGCATATTCTACGCGCCCGCGAAACTCTCTGACAGGCGCATAGACGGCTCCTCGCCGATAGACTTCTACACGATCAAGGCGGTCGACAGCAACGGCATCTCGCACGACCTCGATGAGATCACTTCGGACATGTCCATCGCCTCATATGAGATAGCGTACTCGGACATGTTCTTCGACAGCATGTTCTACAGGGCCATGTGCGGCGTCAGCGGGTCCGACATCGGTCTCACCAACGAGGGCCTCCCGGGCGTTTCCGGCGTGGTCCAGAAGGTCAGCCCGATGCCAGGCTGGAACATGACTCATTTCAAGGTGGTCTACAGGACCGCGTACTTCAACCCATATGCTTCGGACGTGGTTTCGCTGCATCCGGACGCATGGCGCGCGGTCAGCTTCGATGAGGCCATCGAACTGAACTCGAGGATATCCGCAGGAGAGATCACCGGTGTGGTCGACTACAGTGCCAGCTCGTTGTATCAGAGCGGCACGGTGTTCCTGAAGTACTACCACGGTGCGTACGTGAGCGGCACGGTCACGACCGAGGAGGGCTACCCTGCGGAAGGGCTGTGGGTCACCGTCCAAGACGAGTACGGCATACCGCACCAGCAGGTGAAGACGGACGTTGAGGGCAAGTACTCTGTGCTGGCGCCCTTCGGGAACGTCACGGTCATCATATCCGATGGTGCTGCGAAGAACCAGGGCCTGACGGGCAACAACGTGGTCACCAAGATCAAGTTCAACGTCACGGATGACCAGGCGATGAGGGTCAAGCAGGACCTCGACGGCGACGGCGTATTGGACTACATCATCACGAAGGACTATGTGATGTCGAGTTCCCGCGTGTACGGCGACATCTTCTGGGACAACGACATGGAGGGCAACTACACCTCCGATTCAGACGACCTGATTGCAGGCGCGACGGTTTATGCAGTCGAC
>DATEYD010000232.1:0-2555 GCA_035583445.1 Minisyncoccota bacterium | reverse complement strand
TCCTGTCGAACTTCGAGTGGACCGAGGCGTCTGCATACCTGTTTGGTGAAGGCGACATGTTACCGGCTCCCACGTCGTACCAGTCGGCCGTGAGGATCAGGGGTTTCGCGAATCCCGGCTTCGGAGACTCTGTTCCCTACTTGCACTATTGGGGCGTGGAACTGGCCGGCGGCACCCAGCAGTCTGACACTATCCAACCGGCCGTGGGAGCGTACTGGGCCACCGGCGAACTTGAGGACGCCGAGATGGACAACACGCTCGTTATCACGGCCAGGGTCGAGGAATGGGGCGAGGACGGCAGTTACGAGTGGAGTTGGGGGCCTGAAACCGGCGATGGCGTGTTCATTGAGGGTCTGGATCCAAGCACGACTGTCGTGGACCTCAAGATCGTCGTGGACAACGACGGGCAGACCGTCACGTTCTACTATCGCGTCAACGACGACGGCGCCTGGCAACAGGCCACCAGTCACACCCTGCCGGAGGATACGGGCACCATGTACGGTGCACCCACGACCTCGCCGGTGATTAGTCTGGAGACGGGTTTCGATCGTGCCGCCCCGGTATACCGGTTCTGGAACGAGACGTATTCGCGACACTTCTATACGACGGATCGCGCCGAGAAGAACAAACTGATCACCATCTACTCGTACGTCTGGACGTACGAAGGGATCAAGTACTATACCTATGCCGAGGACAGCGAGCCCAATTCAATGCCGATCTATCGCTTCTGGTCGGATTCGCTCAGCGCGCATTTCTACACGATCGACGAGGCCGAGAGAGACAAGCTCATCAACCTCTACTCACACGTCTGGACGTACGAGGGGCCTTGCTTCTACGCCTTCCCGGACGGCAGCCAGCCGGATGACGCCATTCCCGTCTATCGGTTCTGGTCGGACTCACTGAACTGCCACTTCTACACGACGAAAGCGAGCGAAAGGGACAAGCTGATCAACCTCTACTCGCACGTCTGGACGTACGAAGGCGTGGCCTTCTACACGCGAGCTCCGATAAGCTAAGCGTACCCCGTGGGTGCAGGGCAACGCCTGTCCGCACCCAGACGAGAGGGACTGCTTGAGTCGGTAGTCCGCAGCGATATCAACGGGACCGCAGATGAGCGCAGATGAGTGTTGACGGTTCGGCGCCGTCATCCGACAGTCATCTGAGCGAATCTGCGGTCCCTTTCTATTACGGGAGCCCGACAGAGATCATCGCAGACGCAGGGATAGTGCGCACGGTGAGGAATCCTTGCGCGATATGGACTCTGTCATCCTGAGGCGCAGCCGAAGGGATGACAAGCAGGGCGCATGAGTCAACGGTGATCCGTATGAGAGCGTCATTTGGTCACGCGGATCGTATAGGTGCCCGTGTCGGCCACCGAGTACGCCCAGACCTCGACGTAGTACACTCCGGGCGAGAGGGAACGAACGATCTTCGCTGCGTCGCCCGTCCCGCTGTCGTCATCCTCCGCGATCTTGGTGGTCTGACTGCCCGGACCGTACAGATGCATGTGGTTGTCCAGCAACGTCCCGGGCCAGGTCTCAATCGTGTAGGTCCCGGAAGAGGAGGCGGTGAACTGGTACCAGTCCGCATGGCCCACCTGGGAAATGCTTCCTGTCACCATCGGTCCGTTCACTGTCAGTGCGGCCATGTGGTGATCGGCATCGTCTGTCACCTGGATCCAGCAGGTGCCTGTGCCGTCGGAGACGCCAACGTGGGCGTGTCCAACCACCTTGACGAAATAGGTCCCCCGCGACAACCAGTGAAGGATTCGCGCGGCAACGCCCTGGCCGCCGTCGTCGTCCTCTGCGATCAGCGCCTTCTGATTGTCGGGGCCGTACAGATATATGTAGGTGTCTCGAAGGGACAGTCCCCAGGTGGCGACCGTGTACAGCCCGCTGGAGGACACCGTGAACTCGTACCAGTCCTCTTCGCCGGCCTTCTCGATATTGCCCTCCTCGCCCCGGCCGCTGACCGTCAGGGGGGTGATGATCGGGCCACCACCACCGCCATCGGTCGTCACGCGAATCGAGTAGGTGCCTGTGTCAGCGGAGGAATACGCTCGAACCTTCACATAATAGGTTCCAGGCGACAAGGACTGAACGATCTTCGCCGCCTGACCTTCTCCGCTGTCATCATCCTCGGCCATCAGCGTCTTCTGGTTGTCCGGGCCGTACAGGTACATGTAGTTGTCCGTCAGTGTTCCCGCCCAGGTCTCAATCGTATAGGTTCCCCAGGACGAGGCCGTGAACTGATACCAGTCCTCGTCACCCGCAGGCGAAATGTCCCCCTTCGCGCTGGAGCCGTTCACAAGCAGGGTGGTGATGGCTGAGCCGCCACCGCCGCCGGTCACGCGGATCATATAGGTGCCGGTGCCGCTGGGGGAATAGGCTCGAATCCTCACGTAGTACGTCCCGGGCACCAGCGACTGAACGATCTTGGCCGCGGAACCTTCTCCGCTGTCGTCATCTTCGGCGATCAGGATGGTTTGGCTGTTCGGGCCATACAGGTACATGTAGTTGTCCGACAGCGTCCCCGCCCAGGTCTCGATCGTGTAC
>DATEYD010000231.1:0-1693 GCA_035583445.1 Minisyncoccota bacterium | reverse complement strand
ATTGCTGTATTTGTCTGAAGAGCGATTCTCAGCCAATGTCTCTAGAGGCTCAGGGTGGGTCGGACATTGAGCAGAGAAAGCGCAACATGAGGTTGGTTGGAATCGCCGGTGCCATCGGGGACCTCATCATCATAGCAGTTTTCTGGCTGATACCCGAGGACATATTCCCGGACGAGACGCTGTACATCATCACTATCGTGCTTGCGGTGTCTGCAGTGTACTTGATATGGGTAACGCACGTGTTCCTGCCGAGGAAATGGGAGAAGGCGCGTCAATCGCCTCTAAGGTGAGGCACGCGCCCTTGGATATGAAATGGGAAGTCGGAGACCCCGAGGGCTCTCCGACAATGCGTTTAGGCCATTCTGCTCAAGCGCTGGGCCGTCAGGCCTTGGCGTAGTACGAGTCGAGGAAGTCCGCCCAGTGGGTCGCCACGTCGAACGGCATCGACCTGTACATTGTCTCCATCGATGCGCTCCAATAGTACGACACGGAACTCACCGGGAACCAAATACCGAGCCCGTTCATGCCGTTGCAGTCGTCCGAGTGCCACTCGAATATGATCGCCTGGTCGACCGCCGTCACGACAGCCCCCGCAGCGCTCCTAACGGTCGTAGAGAGTTTCGTGTTTGCCGACACCAACTGCGCGAACCCCATCAGGTCCACGGCATTCGCTGCATCCGCCGCGGAAAGCCTGCAAGACTTGTATGTCTTATATGAGGCGCTTATGGTGGCCTTCATGGCACTCGCGAGAGTCCCGACCGTTGTCGAGACCGACGTGAGGTACGACATGTCGTACACGCTGATCGTGCACGTGTTCCACCCAAGGGCTGTGTAGAACGTGGTGAACTCCTCGCCCACTATGAGCGCGAAGCTCCTTGCGTCCATGCTAGGGTTCGCCACGAGCCTCGTGCCGATCGTGTCGTACGGGAAGCCCTGTCCCCACATCGTCTCCTGGCTGAAGACCATGTAGTCCGCATAGCCCTGGAACTGATGTGCAATCTCCGCTTGCGCCATGTCGCAGGCGTCGAACAGGACGACATCGATCGCTACGCCCGCGCCAACGATGGCCGTCCTCAGCTCAGGCATCGTCAGCTTGTCCGAGCTCGATGTGTCGTCCCAGCACACACCCATGATCCCTCCTCCGTGGTCCCAGAAGTCAAGGACGTACTTGTCAGCAGGATACAGCGCCGCCACCTGCGTTATGAACGCCTGTAGCGTCGCCGGGTCTCCCATGTTCACCTCGCCCCACGCGGCCAGGGTCGTCGTGCTCCCCTGGTTCACGTACACGAGGTCAGCAGGTCCTGCCAGTGTGTCCACAAGGACCACGATGTTGACATCCGCCGTGGACCCCGCCACCATCATCTCCCCAAGGTCGATCTCCGTCGCATCCTCGAGGTTGTTGTCCCCGTCCATGTAGACCATGACGGTCCACATGTCCGGCACTACTTCTGCACTAGCTGGCGCGGCCAGGAAGAGCGAAGGCATCGCAATTACCAAGGCCGCGACAATCCCCACCAATCGTCTTGTCATGTCCAGTCTCCATGTATGTGTCCCGGCCTGAGCCTGGAGCGTTCTCCGCGAAAAGCATCGTGCACCCTCCAAGCCCGCTCCCGTATCTCCAGACGCGCTCATAATCCTTACCGAACGCGGTCGACGGACGGGAACGGTGCGGAAAGACAGCGATTGGAAGGGG
>DATEYD010000230.1:0-2517 GCA_035583445.1 Minisyncoccota bacterium | reverse complement strand
CCGGTGTTGTCAGTGTCGCCTCGAAACGGCCAACAGGAAAGACGAGTCGACCGTCCAACACGATCGCGTAACGCGGGACGCTCGTCCTAATCTGACAGCGGGCGACGACACAGAAGCGGGTTAGCCAACGGCGAAGCTCCGAGAGCGATGGTCGACGCGCGTGGAGCTTCAGAGTCGTTGGGTATCGCTCGTCACGCATGACGAAGGGATACATGCTGTTCACGTCCAGCACGTGAACGCGCCCCTGGACCTTGCCCAAGCGAAACGCTTCCGTGCGACCTCCGTGGTAGGACGAGCGAGCGAGCTTCAACGCGGACGGGTTGGCGTCGATCAAAACCGGGTGCGACATGAACCGATGTCGCCAAGCTCTAAAGGCTTGTGATGCGAGCGTCGGGGCGAATCCGCCTAGGTCGAACTCGTGCAGGAACGCCCACCATCGGCGCATAGCAACGCGGATAACGTCCACGTCATTCCGACAGTAGCGGTCCCAAACGGTGCCCGATGCTTTAAGCTTCGGCATGACGAGCTTGGGCGTTCCGACACTCTCACCGATCTGAGCGAGCGAATGCCGCCACCAATTGAGAGTGTCGAGAACCATAATCGTCGCCGTTCCCTTGCGCCAGGAGAGAATGACAGGCGGTGACTCGATGACGCAGTGCCCGAGCTTCCAACCACGCTTGGGAAGCTCTCGAAACATGTCCAGCACGGGCGCGTCGAATGCCCAGTTATGGGCAAACAGATAGAGCTTAGTCCGGGGTCGGACGTGAGACTCTAGCGCCGTCCAGAATTGCTTTGGCCGCTCGAAGCGAGTCCACTCGGTCTTACTCCAGGCACCCGCTACCGTAGAACGCTCTACAGCGAGCCAACCGAAACGCAGGCGATGCTCTACCGTGAGCGCGTCGATACGGCGCTCCCGTGTCTCTGTGTCAACCCACGCGGCAAGGTGCGGTGTTTCACACCCTTTGTTGCCGCGTAGGAAGTGCGAAACACGCTTCACAAGGTGCGACCGGGCTGTGCCCGCATACCGAAAACGGCTGTCGCTTCGATGTCCTCCAGACCGTACCGATCCTCGTCCGTCTCGACAGCCTCGATCGCAGCATCCTCCATTTGCTCACGGGTGAGCAGTCGATCGGTCGACACTGTGACGTGTTGCCTCAGTATGCCGCCTGTCTTGATGGACCGACCTTCCACTTCAACCAGGAACGAATACTGCCGTCTGAGATCGGTCAACGCGAAGGGAAGCCGGCCCGGATCGGGACGCGCGTTATCGGCCAGGGTAGCGACGTGCGCGCCAGCATTCGATAGAGAGCGAAGCTCTCTAACAGCGCCGAACAGGAACTTGTCCGAAAAGGACATGCCGCCAGAGCGAAGCGCCCGACCAATCGAGCGGGCACTGAGCCCTTCGCGAACGCCACGGATCACACCAGAATAAGCGGCACGTGCCGCGTTTGACCATTGTGAGAGCCAAGCTAGAGCCATTGTACCCCCCGGAGAGAAGGTGGACCGACACAGCAAAGGGGTCGGGCTCTGTGCCCGACCCCTTAGCCCGTAGCTCTATGCTACACCTTTCGGAGTCGCTTGCGAAGCGACTCCGCCGTCTGCTCTGCCCCGCGTGGAGGCTTGGCGAGCATGGTTGCCATACGAGGCTTGTAGTACCTCAGGGTGCCAGCGTTCCATGCCGTGCCGTGAACCGTCTCTGTCCTCTTGAGTGTTTCGAGGAAGAGCATCATACGGGTCGCCTCACGAGTCCAAGCCTCGACGCGGGTTAGCTTACTTCGAGCGCCGCGAAGTCCCCTGCTCACGAGGCTTCCTTCCGCGACGAGCGGGTGCCGCCATGGGCTCCGCACCGTCGGAATCGCTCCAGCACAGCGCGCGGAACTGACGGAACTGGTGCCCCTTCGCCGTCTCCACGGTGCCGAGGTACTCGATCGATACTTGGTCACCAACGTCCGACGCGGCGAAAAGCTCCGCGAGACCGGCCGTCTCGAAGACGGTGACCTCGCCATCCTCGGCGCGCACCTTGAGGAAGGGCCGGCGCTTGCCCTTGACGGTCAGGCTTCCCTTGTCGACGACTTCACCCTCCACCTTCGGGACACGGTCCCAATTGGCGGTGTAACGGCTCTGGTACTTGTACTGACGCTCCATGGCTATGACTTCCTTTCCACTGAGCCTTCGCTCAGCAGTGAGTTAACGACTGTGACTTCGGACGCGTGAACAACGAACAGTTGGTCAAAGGTGTTGCGGATGACGAGAGTGCCACTCTTGCACCAATGGCACTTGCCGTGCCCCGTCACCACGAAGTCGCGACCGTGGTAAACGACGTGCAGACCGATCGCGGGCTGTCGCGCTTCCATGGCGCTAGAGCACTCGAAGCGGTTCGCTCTTGAGCGCCCAGATCAAACGCGTGATGCGCCCGAGCGAATTGAAGTGACGTGCTTGCGCGTTCGCGACTGCGAACTTGTCGGCCCACTCGCTACCTGCGCGAACCAACCTGTCTGACTCACGGTCCTTTGCCGT
>DATEYD010000229.1:0-2676 GCA_035583445.1 Minisyncoccota bacterium | reverse complement strand
CCTTCCTGGCCATCCTTGAGGTTCTCGCCGGTCTTGGGGTCGATAATCTCGGCGATGTACGCGTCCTCCCAGACATGCATATCCTTCTTGCAGACGCACTCGAAGGCGACGCCGGGACCGTTCAGCTCGCTCAGACCGTAGGAGTTGTACGCGTCGATGTGCAGGAGGTCCTGGATCTTGCGGCGGGTGTTCTCCGAGTGCGGCTCGGCGCCGATGAAAGCCTTGCGCAGGGCCAGGTCTTCACGGCCGATCCCATCCTCGCCCAGCTTCGAATGGATGTGCAGCAGGTAGCTCGGCGTGATATGGACCACCGTGGTTTGGAAATCCTTCATCGTCTGGATCTGCCGCTTCGTATTGCCGCCACCGATGGGGATCACGGTCATGCCCACCCGCTCGGCCCCGTAGTGCAGGCCGAGACCCCCGGTGAACATGCCGTAGGTCATCATGTTCTGGAACACGTCCGCAGACGTCGCCCCGGTCCCGACGATGCTCCGTGCCAGCAGGTCCGTCCAGTTGTCGAGATCATCCCGTGCGAAGTAGATCACCGTGGGGATTCCCGTCGTGCCGCTGGACGAGTGAATCCGGATGACCTCCGCCATGTCCACGGACAGGAGCCCCTTGGGAAAGCTCAGCCGCAGATCGTCCTTCGTGGTGTATGGGATTCGCCTCAGGTCCTGGAGGCTTCGGACATCCTCCGGGGCGTTGATCCCAACCTGGCTGAGGCGCTTGCGGTAAAAGGGCGTCTGGAGCGCCCACCCGATCGTTTGCCTCAACCGCTGGAGCTGGATCTGCTCGATGCGGCTCCGCTCGGCGGTCTCGACTTCTTTGTTCCAGAAAGGCACGTCTACCATACGATTTCAAATGTCACGTTCTGGCCGGTGGCATCGTCAGGCACAGCCTGGCGATGGTTACGTCGCACCCATCTTGGCCGCGTCTTCCGTGGCGAGGGCATCTTGCCCTTGCTCTTCATGATCGACACTACTCCCGAGGTGCAAGGGCGAGACGCCCTCGCCACGACGCTGCCACCCATCCCGTTTCGAATCAGAGCCCCTCGATATCCTTCTCCGCGACGATGCGGATGTTGTGCTTGGCGAGGATCTGCTGGGCGAAGTCCACGTCTTCGAATCTCATGACCAGCAGGGCCTTGTCGCTGAACTTCTCCACGAACCCATACATGTACTCGATGTTGACATCGTTGTCGGAGAGGACTTTCAAGATCGAGGCCAGGCCGCCCGGCTTATCCGGCACTTCGATCGCGACGACATCCGTGAAGTTGGCCACGAACTGGTTCTCGCGCAGCAGCTTGATGGCAACGTCGGACTTGTCCACGACGATTCGCAGGACGCCGAAGCTCTCCGTCTCCGCGATGGTCAACGCGCGAATGTTCACGTCGTGCTGGCCCAGGAGGGAACAGACCTCGTAAAGCCGCCCCTTACGGTTCTCGAGAAATACCGATATCTGCGTTATCTTCATGTGCGGACCCCTACAGCTTTCGCTTATCCACGATTCGCTTGGACTTGCCCATGCTCCGTTCGATGGTCTTGGGCTCGACGAGCGTCACCTTGACACCGATCGAGAGCACGTTCTCGATTTCCTTCCTGATCTTGTCGCGAATTTCATTGAGCCGTTTGATCTCATCGGAGAAGAATCTCTGCTCGACCTCGACCAGGACTTCCACCTCGTCGAGCCTGTGGGCCTCGCGGTCCACGATGATCTGGTAGTGCGGCTGCGTGCCTTCGATACCGACGAGGACGTGCTCGATTTGCGACGGGAACACGTTGATGCCGCGCACGACGATCATGTCGTCCGTGCGTCCCTTGATCTTGCTGATGCGGGGACTCGTCCGGCCGCAACGGCACTTGTCGTACCGGATGCTCACGATGTCCCGCGTCCGGTAACGGATCAGCGGAATGCCCTGCTTGGTCAGCGTCGTGATCGTCAGCTCGCCGTCCTCGCCCTCGGGCACTTCCTCGCCCGTATCCGGATTGATGATCTCGGGATAGAACACGTCGCTGAAGATGTGCAACCCATCCTTGTACGTACATTCCTGGGCGACGCCGGGACCGATGATTTCGGACAGGCCGTAAACGTCCGTCGCGAGCATGTTCCAGACCGATTCGATCTCCTGCCGCATCGACTCGCTCCACGGCTCGGCCCCGAAGATGCCGATCTTCCAGTTGCCCTTGCGGGTGTCGAGGCCCATCTCCTTGGCCTCCTCGGCCATGTAGAGAGCGTAGCTCGGCGTACAGGCAAGAATTCGCGGCTTGAAGTCCTGCATCAGCTTGAGCTGGCGGGCGGTCTGGCCGGAGGACGTGGGAATGATGCGAAGGCCCATCTCCAGGGCCCCGTAGTGAAACCCCAGGCCGCCCGTGAAGAGCCCGTACCCGTAGGCGATCTGGATGGTGTCGCCCGGCTCGGCGCCGGCACAGCCCAGCACACGGGCCATCACGTCGCCCCAGAGCTTCAGGTCGTCCTTCGTGTAGCCCACGAGCGTCGGGTTGCCCGTCGTGCCGCTGGAGATGTGGATCTCGTTGATGCGGTCCTGCGGACAGGAGAACAGGCCATACGGATAATTGTCCCGCATGTCCTCTTTCGTCGTGATCGGCAGCCGGACGATGTCATCGATGGATTTGATCTTGTCTGGCGTTACCCCTGCGGCATCGAGCTTGCTCTTGT
>DATEYD010000228.1:0-1128 GCA_035583445.1 Minisyncoccota bacterium | reverse complement strand
CGTTGTCCAGCAGGCGCACCTCGTTCCCCGAGGCTATCGAGACTTCGAGGACGGCTGCATCGATAACTGTGTTCCCTTCAAATGTGGGCGACGTGCCGGTTCCAGTAATCCCAATATCCCCGCCCTCGATGTAGTTGTTGTAGACCGTCGCCGCCGAGTTGCTGAACCTGACGCCGATGGTGTTGAACTTCAGGAGGTTCCCCGCGATGTATGGCGATGAGTCCTCGAGGTCTATGCCGACGCCGTTGTTCAGAATCGTGTTGTCCGTCGCGATGAGCGAGGATGCCTGCGACGCCTTGATCCCGATGTCGTTGTTCTCGATTCTGTTGCCGTCGAAAAGCAAGGTGCCGACGGGCTCCTCCGGGTCGTAGTAGTAGGCGATGTGGTTGTGATGGAAGTAGTTCCAGTTGAAGCAGTTCTTTAGATCCGAATCGTAGTCCTTTGCGCCGTACTCGTCGTTGTACGAGATGGTGTTGTAGCGCACCGCGTCGTTGTGCGCATGGTCCGTTACAACACCGTACTGGCCGACCGTTATGACGTTCCACGCGATGAACGCGTCGTTTGTCCTGTTAGAATAGATGCCGTAGGTGTAGGACGTTATCTTGTTGTAGGTCAGGATGGTTTTGTTGCAGTGATCTAGATAGAAGCCGTAGTCGGCGTTCTTCACGGTGAATCTGGTCACGTTCACATTATTGGCGGTGACGCGGAAGACCATCCCGCTCCCGCCGCCATCTACGGTCACGCTGTCCCTCGATTCCCCTGTGATGATGAGCTGCCTGTCCACGAGCACATGCTCGGTGTATGTGCCGTTGTAGACGAATATCATGTAGCCATCGCTGGCGTTCTCGACGGCCTCATGGATCGTGAAATAGTCGGCCCCTGGGTCGTCATCCACGGTGAGCACCACCCGTTGGTCGACTGTCAGGTCTCCCGTCGTGTTCGTCACGGTGCCGTTGTAGACAGCGGTCACGTGGCAGACGCCCTGACCTACCCCTTCGAATTCCGCCTGGCGTTCATGCCTGGTCATAGTGCAGACGGTGTCGTTGTCGCTTTCCCAATCCGCAGGCATGTCCCCCATGTAGCCGGTGGAATAATTGTAGCCGGCCGCGTAGTAGATGTCCGTGTCGC
>DATEYD010000227.1:0-1827 GCA_035583445.1 Minisyncoccota bacterium | reverse complement strand
GGTTCGGTGTACGACTTCACCGTGACGCAGGGCAGGGGATACCTGATATCTGTGACTGGCCCCGGGACGCTGTCGTTCGGGATGGAGCTGTGAACAGGGAAAACTATTAATGGCGTGACGGCGCGCCTTTAGCGTCGTCCGGAAAAACCTTTATCCGTACCACGGACAATCAGCAGGGGTCAAGGAAAGGGGAGCTTGCTTTGAGCATACTCATGAGAGGTACATCGTTCAGATTGGTATCAGCATCCGCGATAGCAGTCATGTCGCTCTGCCTGCTGGTCTCGACGGGGCTATCTGTCAGGGCCGCCAACTCCGATCTGACCGTAGTGGGAGTCGTGTACGACGTCGGAGGGGTGCCTCTTGAAGACGCAGATGTCGTGATAACGATAGTGGGAACACCCTTCGCCAGATACGCGGTGACCGACTCCGACGGGCAGTACACTACCCCGACCGATTTCAACGGGACCGACTACATCGTGGGTGATACAATACGCGTCGTAGCCTCCTACAACTCCCAGGTGACAGCCCCGAACGAAACGGTCATCGATTCCGATATGGCTCTTTATGGGGCTACGCAGGTGGATGTGCATTACACCTATGAGATCCCCGAGTTCGGAAGCCTGACGGGGACCGTGGTCGCGATGAGCGCCATTGCGTTGGTCGGTGCGGCCCTATTTGCTAGACGTCGCAAGTGACCAGAACACGAAGGGCACATTATTGCACCAGACTGCGCATCGTCTGACCCGGCACGCATCCCGCGCTCGTCGATACGGCGCGATGATCCCCCGTCAGTACGTGCCCGGAACCCCCTCGCGTCACCCGGCGGGAACACGCCAACCCGACCGCGGATAACATTCTTATACAATCGACTGCGTACGCGCGAGGGCAGGTTAATCTCCCCTTGTCAACATAGGGGAGAACATCGGGTGTTTCGCATGTCTCTTTCTGTTCGGTCGCACGCTCTCAAGCTCGTTCTCGTGACTGCCTCTGTTATCATCTTGGCGCTCGGATCGTTCGTGATCCTCGGTGTGCCTCAGGCGGCCGCAGCCGACGACCCCAAGCTCGTCTGGGGCTGGGTGAAGGACTCGGCCGACCGGGTGCTCGTGGGCGCTGACATAGTGGTCAACATCTGGGATCCGACCAACACCACCAATCGTGCGAGCAGGAGCGACACAACGGACGGCGCCGGGTTCTACTCAGTCAACTTCCTCGCGGCCGACTGGCAGATTGGGGACTGGATAGAGGTACTCTGCGACTACAACGGGGCTCAGGATGACAACGGCACTGTCGCCGGGGACACCGCTGCGCCCTTCATACAGTACATCAACATAACCTACCCGTACGAAATCCCCGAGTTCGGCAGCGCCCTCGGACTGATCGTGTCGGGCGCCGCGGTGGGAGCCGTGGCGGTCGTCATGATGGTGTACTTCCGAAGGAAGTAGGCGTCTTCCCGGGCTGCCGGAGGACCCGTGTCGGAGGCCAGTTCAGGTTATCAGTTCTGAGAATGGGTTTTATAGCATGGGCCCGATGGGGTTTCGAGTCGTCGGAAGGGGCACTGGCGCGGTATCTCGCACTCCGAACCCGTATGAGGGGTTTGTATTTGCGGATTTGATAATGACGCAACAGGCTTGATATCACCGCTGTGCGGTGTTAAATCTCGGAGCTGATCCGATATTGCAGAGCGAATGCGGAGAAAGGTCGGAATGCTCGATGCAGGGCGGTGACGCCCGGAGCGGTGGAAGTTCATCGGGCAGGGCAGCGACCATGCTCTGTCTCGCCCTGGCGACTTTGTTCGTGCTCTCTTCCTTCGCGCAGCTCTCCATCTCA
>DATEYD010000226.1:0-17353 GCA_035583445.1 Minisyncoccota bacterium | reverse complement strand
GACGATGTCGTGCGTCGGCTCGATCTTCACGAACATGCTCTGCTCCTGGCGCGCGAGCGCACGGATCGTGTCGCGGAAGTGCGAGATCTCGTTGCGCAGCCCCTGCTGCGCCATATCCAGATTCAGCTCCGGGCCGTAGGGAATGTACAGGTAGTTCTGCCCCAGCCGCACATCATAACGGATGATATTTGCGGAAATGAAGCCATCATTAAGGCGCCAGACCTTGCGCCCAAGGGATTTCTGGAAGGCGAGCCACTCCGGAGTCTGCAGAAACGGCCGATCCATAGGCCCATTGTATCACGAAAACAGGGACCGAAGTCCCGTTTCGCATCTGTCGAATGTTGTGATGTACCGATTACTTCCCTGCCTTCGCGAGAAGTCGTGCCGCACCTGACTTGAGGCGCGATGCCTTGTTCTTCTTGATGACACCGGACTTCGCGGCCTTGTCCAGTTTCTGTTGGAGCTTGGCAAGCAGTTCCTTGGCCTGTTTCGGGTTCGCCGCGGCGGCCTTGCGGAACTCTTTCACGATAACCTTGTATGCGCTGATGCGCGCCATGTTTCGGGCACGGCGGCGGATGGACTGGCGGTAGGCTTTTTCTGCGGACTTCGTATTCGGCATGTCGGTTGGTTAGCGGGATGTACGATACCAGAAACTCCCTTCCGATGCAAGGGTTATGCGGTCTCGTGCTTGAGCTTCTGGATCTGATCGCGGAGGAGCAATGCCTGCTCGTAGTCGAGCTTGCGGACCGCGCGCTCCATGAGCTTCGTGAGCTGGTTGATTTGCTGCGCTTTGCGCCCTACCCCGATGACGGGGATGGCATAGTCCTCATCACGCCCATACGAGCGGCGATGGTAACCGTTCCCGTTCCCGTTGCCGTTCCGGGACACCGGCAGGTCGAACGATCCGATCGCTTTCTTGATGGTTCGCGGGGTGATGCCGCGTTCCAGGTTGTAGGTGACCTGCTTCGCGCGGCGGCGGTTGGTCTCGTCGACCGCAGCCTTGATCGACCGGGTGATCTTGTCGGCGTAGAGGATGACGTGGCCGTTCACGTTGCGCGCTGCCCGTCCCATCGTCTGGATGAGGGTTGTGGTATTGCGCAGGAACCCCTCCTTGTCGGCGTCCATGATCGCGATCAGGGACACCTCGGGCATGTCCAACCCCTCACGGAGGAGGTTCACGCCGACAAGGACATCGTGCACGCCGGAACGGAAATCCCGCAGGATTTTGAGACGGTCCAGCGTCTTGATCTCGGAGTGCAGGTAGTTGACCTTGTACCCGTTCGCGGCGATATGCTCCGCGAGATCCTCTGCCATGCGCTTTGTCAGGGTCGTGATGATGATGCGCTCGTTCGAGGCCACGCGCTCCTTGATGCGGTCCATCAGGTGCTCGATCTGGTCCTCGGTCGGGTGCAGCTCCACCGTGGGGTCCAAGAGACCCGTCGGGCGGACTACCTGCTCCGTCACGGCGGCCTTGCCGGCCAGCTTCACCTCGTACGCGCCTGGCGTCGCCGAAACGTAGATGGTCTTCTGGAGGAGCTTCTTGAACTCGTCGAACTTCAGGGGTCGGTTGTCGATCGCTGACGGCAACCGCCACCCGTAGTTCACGAGGGTCGTCTTGCGTGCATGGTCGCCATTGAACATCCCCTGCAGCTGCGGCATGGAGATGTGCGATTCGTCGATGATGGTGAGAAATTCACCTTTTGATTTGAAGTAGTCGACCAGGGTGAACGGCGGCTGGCCGGGTTTGCGGAAGTCCAGGTGCCGGGAGTAGTTCTCGATGCCGAAGCAGTAACCGGTCTGCTTCAGCATATCCAGATCATAGGTGGTGCGCTCCTGCAGCCGGGACGCCTCCTGGGCCTTGCCTTGCTTCTTGAGCGTCTTGATGTGCTTCTCGAGCTCCGAACGGATGTTCTCGACCGCCAGCCCGATGCGGTTGTCCGACGTGGTCCAGAACTTCGCCGGGAAGATCGTGGTCTCGACGATGCGGTCGAACCGGGGCTCACCGAGCTCAAGCTCCTCGGGATCGGCGATGCTGGCGATGCCCATGCTGATGATGCGGTCGTTCTTGAACTTCACGCGCCAGACCTCGGTCGCCGACGGAGACACGATTTCCACCTCATCGTGCGCCTTGCGGAAGCACGAGCGCTTCAGCTCGATCTCATGGCCGTACTGCAACCGCACGAGGTGACGGATGAGCTCGGACGGCGAGAGTTTCTTCCCGACGAACAATTCCAAGCCCATGTTCTTGTAGTCCTCGGGGTTGCCCAGGTTGTAGATACAAGAGACGGACGCAACGATGATGACGTCGTCACGTCCCATCAGCGCCTGCGTCGCGGCGTGCCGCAGCCGATCGATCTCCTCGTTCACCTTGGAGTCCTTCTCGATGTAGGTGTCCGTCGAGGGCAGGTAGGCTTCGGGCTGGTAGTAGTCGAAATACGAGACGAAGTAGTGGACGGCGTTCTGCGGGAACAATTCCTTGAACTCGCGGTACAGCTGCGCGGCCAGCGTCTTGTTGTGCGAGATGACCAGCGTCGGACGGCCATAACCCTCGATGACGTTCGCCATCGTGTAGGTCTTTCCGGAGCCGGTCACCCCGAGGAGGACCTGGTTCTTCTGGCCTTCCTTCAAACCATTCAAAAGCTTCTCGATCGCCTCGGGTTGGTCGCCGGACGGGTGGAGCTTGGATTTGAGCTTGAAATTCGCCATACTGGGTGCACCCACATGATCGGATTTATCCAAGGAACGGTGGAATATATCGGCGATCGCTACGCCATCCTTTCTGCCGGGGGTATAGGGTATGCGGTGACAATGGTCCCGAAAATACTGGCCAGTCTATCAAAGAATCAAGGCCCAGTCAAGGTCTTCGTGTACTCGAAAATGAACCCGCGCGAGGGCACGTTCGAGTACTACGGCTTCACGAAGCCCGATGACCTCGAGCTGTTCAAGACGCTTACTTCGGTGTCCGGCATGGGACCAAAAACCGCCATGCAAGTGCTGAGCAGCGTCGAACCGCGCCACCTCAAGGAGGCGGTCGCCGCCGAGGATCCCCACGCGCTGCGCAAAATATCGGGACTTGGCCTGAAAACCTCGCAGCGGCTGGTCGTGGAGCTTGCCGGGAAGCTCGATTACATCGACTCCACAGGGTCTGACCTCGGTGCCCTAGACCTGCAATCCCAAGCCCAGGAAGCCTTGGTTTCATTGGGATACACCCAAACGCAATCGAAGGAGGCGCTCCAGCAGGTGAAAGATGCCGTAGATCTCAGTGATACGGTGCGCAAGGCGCTCCAACTGTTGGCGAAGAAATAAAAAGCGCGCCTCCCCGAAGGGAGGCGCCTCGTCATCACGCGATCAGCGACGTGCGCGCCTGTTCGTCGTGCCGCCGCGCCCGTTCGAGGATCTTGATGGTCCCTCGCAGGAACGCGACGTGCTGGTCTCTGAGGATGTCGCTGGGGGTGCTGTCGCATCCGGTCCAGGGGACCCCGATCGCCTTCTCGCCACGGATCCCGTACAGGTTGAGAATACCGCGCAGCTGCGGGATCCGACCCCAGTCGTTCGCCTTCAGGACCACCTTGCAGACGCGCTCGAGGCGGTACCAGTCGTCATCCTGGTAGAAGTGCCTGTCGCGGCACCATTCGAAGAAGTACTGCAGCTCCTCGTTGAGGTAGGGGACGGCGGCCGCGTACAACGAGTTCACCTTGTCGTTGAAGTGGAACGTGGTATCGAGCCAGTGGTACAGGGTCTTAGAACGGAACCGCGAGAAGCTCGAATCATCGGGCTTCCGCACCCCTTCAAAGAAGCGGAACGCGCGGATCGCGTCCTCTCCGCGCACGAATGCGAACAGGTACGCCCGCAGGAACTCCTTCCAGAGCGGGTCGTCGTTCTGCATGAGCACCGTCGCGGTCGCCTCGGCCGCCTCCATGAGGCAAGAGGCCAGCCCCTTCCGTTCCATCGCCTCCAGGCACAGCATGCGGACTTCGCGGACCTCGATCCGTTGGAACACGGACAAGGGGTCCGTCGGATAGAAGGGGGCCTGCCAGTCTTCCAGCATCCCGGCGAGCGTCTTCGTCTTCTCGAGCAGCATAGCCTACTCCCTGCGCCCGGTGGGGCGCGATTTGGAAACGTACGCCGGCGGTGGCCGACGCACATCATATACCATGATCTTCCGATCTCCTCAAGACTGCTTCGCGACGTTCATGACGATCCCGATCCCGGCGAGCAGCGAGACCATGGAGGTCCCTCCGTAGGAGATGAACGGCAGCGTGACGCCGGTCAACGGCCCGATGCCGGTGATGGCTGCCATGTTGACCGTCGCCTGCACCATGACCCACACGAACATGCCAGCAACCAACAGAGAGCCGAACGTGTCCGGCGCACGCCGCGAGATGCCGATCAGGGTGTGCGCGAGGAACACGAACAGACCGACGGTTATAGCGCCGCCGACGAAGCCAAGCTCCTCGACGAGCACGGCGAAGATGGAGTCACCGATCGGCTCGGGCAGGAACCCGAATTTCTGGGTGCTCTCCTGGAGACCGACACCCCATACCCCACCGGCGCCGATGGCGACGAGCGCTTGGTTCAGCTGGTATCCGGATCCCTGGACGTCGGCTGACCGGTTGAACGTGGTGGTGATGCGCCCCCAGCGCTCAGGCGAGAGCGCGGCGAATGATCCGATTAAGAGCACGCCCGCGATGGTGACCGCCGCCACTTGCTTCGGGGACGCGCCCGCAATGAAATACACGCCACTGGCGATCACGAGTACGATGGCCAAGGTTCCCAGGTCCGGCTGTAGAGCAAGGAAGATACTGACCATACCGATGATGACGGCGAAGGGAAGGAGGCCGAATTGCCAGTGCTTGAGCCGATTCCCGCCTTTACTGAGCCACGCGGCCAGGTAGACGACGAGCGCGAGTTTTAGGAATTCGGACGGCTGGAAGCTGAACGCACCCAAGGAGAGCCAGTTGCGGGCGCCATTAATGCTGAGCCCCAACCCGGGAACGAACACCAGACCGACCAGGATCAGAGCTCCCAGAAGACCCGGGAGCGCCAATCTACGCCAGTGGCGGTACGAGACGCGCCGGAAGAACAGTAACACGGCGAAACCGGGCACGATGCCGACCAGGAGCTGCCGTTCAACGAAGTGGTACGGGGTGCCGTAGCGATCGAGTGAGACCGCAATGCTCGCCGACGAGAGGACGATGAGTCCTCCGACCAGGAGCACCGCGACGATCCAGAACAGGCGGTTCGACATGCGCCCAGTATAGCGTCCGTGCGCTCCTTGATAAAGGAGGTGATTTGTTGTATTACATGACCGGAGGTGCCGTATGCACGTACCGTTGGGAGCGTGGATGCTCCTGGCCACGCTCGCATTGTTCGTCATCCTGTGGCTGCACAACGCGTGGCCGAGGATCCGCATCTACCGCCTGGCTCGTCGCGTCGAAGTCCCCGCCGCCGAACTGGCGTCCCCCGACCTGCAGTCATGGCTCAACGCCGTCGCGCGACAGATTCCGCACCGCTACCGTCAGTTGTACGACTCTGCGGGACGGCTGGTGTACATGTTCGAGGACTCCGCTGGCATGCAGCACGCATGGCGCATCCGCGAACGGCTCCTGCAGCTCTCCGCCACGGAACCGACGTTCAAGAACGCGGAGGAACTCGAGACCATCCTCTGGCTCCTCGAGGACCACCCGAAGAACCCGCTCGAGTACTCGGTGTATGCTGGCTCGCTTTCGCTGGACGTCCACCGTCTCCAGCGAAGCATGCGCCGCTTGGATCGGCTGCAACGACTCTATGGAACGAAAGCCCCCGCCTGTTAGCGGGGGCTTCTCTTTGCTATCGGAAGATCGTATTCAGGATATCGTTGAAGACTTGCGAGTTCAGCGGCGGGAGTGTGGAGTCCGCGAGGAAGATCGTCAGTCCGATGACGGCACCGATCGCGTTGACCATGACGAACCGCATCGTGATCTGCGTCTCGTGCCATCCGAGCGCCTCGAAGTGGTGATGGATGGGCGTGGAGATGAAGACCTTCTTCCCCGCACGAAGCTTCTTGGATGTCATCTGCACCAATACGGAAAGGGACTCCAAGAACGGGATGATCGCGATCAACGGCAGTAGAAGTGGGACGTTCAACAGCAGGGCAAGACCGCCGGCGACGAACCCGAGCGCCATGACCCCGGTGTCCCCCATGAAGAACCGCGCAGGATAGATGTTGAACCACAGGAATGCGATCAACGCCCCCTCGATCGCGGCGATGAAGGTGACCATCTCCATTTTCCCTTGGTCGAACGCGATGCCACCCAATGCGCCGAACATGATGAGGAAGACGCCGCCGGACAGGCCATCCAAACCGTCCGTCTCGTTCATGGAAAATGCGGTGGCGACGATCGCGAACACGAAGAGCAGGAAATACCAAAGCGGACCGATCACGATGTCGCCTGCAAAGGGGATGTTCACCGCATCGCGGCCGAGCTTCGCCACGAACCACCAGCCGCCCAACGATGCGACCGCGGTGTACAGCACGAGTCGTGCTTTCATACCCAATCCGCCGCGGCGGTGAATGCCGATGATGTCATCCGCCATGCCGACCAACCCTGCAACGATCAGGAACGCCAGCGGAAGATACGTTTCGGAGCGCACCAGCCAGTTCACGCGGCTCCAGAACCCGTCAACCAATCCATGGGTCGCCCAGAAGAACAGCGTCAATCCAGCAACCGTCGCCCAGATGATGAATCCCCCCATCGTCGGCGTCCCTTCTTTCTTCTTGTGCAACGCGGAGAAGACCGGCGCTCCTTCTTTCTCGATCTCCTTGCCGCGCGAGAAATAGGTCCTCAGAATGCGGACCCAGAGCGGCTCGATCGCCACCGCAACAAAGAACGCCAATGCGGCGACGATAAGAATGCGAACGACATTGAAAATGGTGAATGCGTCGGTCATTGGAATCCGTATGCCGCGCTCGCCCATTCCAACAGGAGCCGGGTGTCGGTAAAGCGCTGGCGCGAGCCCAGTACAACCGTAATCAGCGTATCACGCTTGTCCTGGGATTGCACGACCACGAACAAACAACCAAGAGCGCCGTCGGTATTGCCGGTCTTGCCACCCACGATGCCCGAGTATTCATCGAGGAGTTCATTGGTATTCGTAGCCTCATGCACGAACTTCCCATCGATCGACAACACGGTCGCTGAGGCAGACGACATGATCGGCCAGAGGTTCGGCGCTTGCCGCAACGCGGCACGGATGAGCCGGATCATGTCGCTCGCCGTGCAGCGCGCGGTATCGTCCAATCCCGCAGGATCCCGGAACGCGCAGTCCCGCATGCCCAGGACCCATGCCTTACGGTTCATTTCCGCTACGAAATCCGTACCTTGCGAACGCGCGTGGTCGGCCAATGCATAGGCGGCATCATTGGATGATTCGATGAGCATCAGCCGCAGCAGATCGCGTACCGTCAGCTGCTCATCCGCATAGAGCGTCAGTTTCGTTCCGTTGATCTGTGCCGCGGTCGAAGATACGGTGACGATCTCGTCCGGATCCCATCGCTCGTCCGCCACCATCGCCGTCAGGAGCTTGGTGAGCGATGCAACCGGAATCGGCAAGTTCGCGTTGCGCGACCACAATACCTGTTCGGCATCAAGATCATACACGATCGCCGATGTCGCATCGGGCTGCGGATCACGGACCGTGGTATCCCTGACCGGCGCGTATGCGGGGTTGGCGAACGGGAGTACGTAGGCTTGCGCGGCCGCGGAATCCGGCTGTCCCGCTTCGATGGTTTGATCGATCTGGTCCGATGTCGATGGTCGCGACAGATAATCGAACAATGCAAAAGCGGTTAGACCCGCCAGTATGAGAAGTGGGAGTGCGAACGTCCGCCGCATGGTAGAAAATTACTTCTCCACCTTCAGGCGGAGCTCTTTGAGCTGCGCCGGGTTCAAGGGCGCAGGGCTGTGCATCATCAGGTCGCGGGCATCGCCGGTCTTCGGGAATGCGATCACCTCACGGATGTTGGGTTCGTTCTGCAGGACGGCGATGAACCGGTCCCATCCCCAGGCGATGCCGCCGTGCGGCGGCGCGCCCGACGCGAGCGCGGTGAGCATGTGCCCGAAGTTCTCGTCGATCCGCGCGTCATCGAACCCCATCGTCCGGAAGGTCGCGCGCAGGACGTCCGGCGTGTGGGCGCGGATCGATCCGCCGCCGATCTCCATGCCGTTGAGCACGACGTCGTACTGCGTCGTGAGGATCTCCGCGGTGTGCTCGCCAGCGAGGTGCCAGGCGACGTGTTCAGGCTTGGGCGCGGAGAACGGATTGTGCGTGAACGTCCATCCCCCGTCCGTCTGCTCGAAGAACGGGAAATCGACGATCCAGCAGAACGCGAGCAGGTTCGGGTCATCCTTGACCTCCCGCAAGTCTGGCCGATCGGTACCGTATTTCTCTTTTGATTCGGCAAAGGACAATCGCGGGAAGGGTTTCTGTTGAATGCGCTTGTTCGGCCAGATTTTCTCCACGAGAGCGACCAGCAGCTCCTCGTTGAGCCGGATGACGTCCTCGCGCTCGACGAAGCTCATCTCCAGATCCAGCTGGGTGAATTCCGGCTGGCGGTCGCCGCGGGTGTCCTCGTCGCGGAAACAGCGCGCGAACTGGAAGTACCGCTCCATCCCGGCGATCATGAGCAATTGCTTGTACTGCTGCGGGGACTGCGGCAGCGCGAAGAAGCTTCCGGGATACAGACGGGAGGGCACGACGTAGTCCCGCGCGCCCTCGGGGGTGGATTTCGTCAGGATCGGCGTTTCGATCTCCAGGAACCCGCGCTCGGACAGCCAGGTGCGTGCCGCCAGCATCGCGTTGTGGCGGACGCGCATGTTCGTCGCTAGCCTCGCACGTCGGAGATCCAAATACCGCCACTCGTGGCGCGTGTCCTCGCCGATCTCGAGGCCGTCGGTATCCAATGGCATGACCGGCGTCTGAGCTTCATTGAGGATCTCAAGCTCCTGCGGCGCGAACTCGACCGATCCGGTCGGCAATTCGGGATTGCGCATGTTTTCCGGCCGCTCTTTGACCGATCCCCTGATGCGTACTACCCATTCATTGCGCAGTTTCTGCGCATCCTCGTATCCGCCGGTCTTGGGCGAAAACACCAACTGAATGACACCGGTGCGGTCGCGCAGATCGACGAACACCAGTTTGCCGTGATCGCGACGATTCGCGACCCAGCCGAAGAGTTCCACCTCCTGCCCCGCAAGGTCCTTGGTCTGGATGACGTCGGTTTGTTTCATGGAAATCCGCGTTTATCGTAGCATGCGAAGCGCAAAAGGAAAGTCGGCTTCCCCACAGGAAGCCGACGTTCAATAAGTCCGCCCACCAGGACTCGAACCTGGAACCGTCTCCTTAAAAGGGAGCTGCTCTGCCAGTTGAGCTATGGGCGGTCAGTCCTCAAAATACCACGCATCTGGCGTGCATTCAAGAATTACTTGTCATTTCAATCATTCATGGTATAATCTGCCCCGGAGGTGTTGCATGGCTGTCACCTACCATATCGACCTCGACGACGCTGGCACCATCACCTTAGTGACCTCTGCTGAGGATCTCGTCAGCATTCACGAGAATCCCGAGATCCGAAGATACATCGAGAGCGCGCTACGGCGGTTGGTGCTCACGTTCGTGGGGACCATGCGCGGTCCCGAACCTGCACAAGCGTTGAAGGAGTTCGAGGACCTCTTCGAGAACTTCGCCCAGCAACGCATCGACCGCATCCACCAGCTCGAGACCAACTAAAGGAGGGACTCCATGGCCGTGACGTATCGCGTCGATCTCGGGAAGCTCGGGACCGTCACCTGGGAGACCGAGGAACCGGGGCTCGTGAACGTGCATCGCACGCCGGGGCTGCGGGCATACCTGCAGGACAAGGTCATCTCCCGCTTCTTCAAGGTGCTCGTGGGCTCGCTCGCCCACCCAGACACCCCGAGGGCGCTCGCGCAGCTCGAGATCATGTTCCGCGCCTACGCCGCATGGCGCATCAAGGAGCTCCGCAAGCTCCACATGCACTGAGGGCACCCCTTACACGGTGTCCTCTTCTTTTTTGCCCAAAGCACGGGCAATGAGCGCTTTGAGGTCGTTGGCCGGCGCCGACGTCAGGGTCGCGGTTCCCGTGTCCCCTTCGTCCTTCTGCTCCATGGGTTTGCCTTTGAAATCAACCGCACCGCCTTTCAATGCATTCAGAGATGTTGCGGGCTGCGGCGCCTGTTGCTGCGGCCGGCGGCCGTCCCGTGGCGGACGGCGGCGCTGGTCGTGTGGCGACCTGTTCCCGGGCTGCGGCATGGGCGGACGAGGCCCCACGAGTCGCTGGCCGTCAGCACGCGGCATCTGCGACCGCGGTTCCTCACGGCGCGGAGGTCGTTCCTCTATGATCGGCTCGCGCCATTTCGCGATGGCTTCCTCGACTTCGAGCCGCGGACGCGAATACATGCTCCGGGAATATTCGATGACGTGGGGTGCGTACGACTGTGCCGGCTTGGCGATCGTTTCCATCGTCATTGCTGAGAACGCGTGGCTGGTCACTCCGTCGATCATGAGCTTCAGGTAGACCTGACGGAACCCGAGGTTCACGAGATCCTGTGCCGTAAACTCGGGCTCGAATTCCTTCTCGAGGAGCTCGGCGTCCTCGGCGCCAATGCGGAAGGTAACGAGGGTGCCGACGTTGCCGAACACCGCGTCCGCGACCGCCTCATCGAGTTGCTTCACATATTGGTGCGCGATGACCAGGGAGAGGTTGAACTTGCGGGCCTCGGACAGGATCGAGGCGAACGATGCGGTCGCAAAGTTCTGGAACTCGTCGACGATGAGGGCGAAGTCTGCGCGTTCATGCCGCGGCACGTCCACGCGCGACATGGCCGCGAGCTGCACCTTCGTGATGATCATCGCCCCCAACAGGCGCGAGGCGTCCTCACCGATGCGGCCTTTCGAGATGTCCACGAGGATGATCTTCTTCTCATCGATCGCCTTGCGCATATTGAAGCTGGTGCGCACCTGGCCGATCAGGTTGCGGATCAGCGGGTTGGAGACGAACTGCCCGACCTTGTTCTGGATGGCTGCGGTCGCCTCCTGAGCGTAGCGATCGTTGTATTTGGCGAACTCCGTCATCCAGAACGCGCGCACCTCCGGGTCCTTCACCTGGTCGATGACCTGCTTGCGATACTCCTTCTCCGCCATCATGCGGTTCACTCCCAAGAGCGTGGACCCTTCGGCCTCCAGGAGCGCCAAGAGCGTGTAGTTGAGGATGTACTCCATGCGGGCAGACCACTGGTCCACCCAGATCTTCTTGAACACCGCCATCATCCCGTCCGCGACCAGATGGCGCTGGTCGTAGTCCACCTTCTCCATGACATTGAACGCCACCGGGTACTGCATGTCCGCCGGGTTGATGAAAATGACGTCGCGGATGCGCTCCTGCGGGATGTAATCCAACAGGTCGGTGATGATGTCGCCGTGCGGGTCCATGAAGCACAGCCCGCGGCCGTCCTGGATGTCCTGGATCGCCAGGTTCTTCAGGAGCTCCGACTTGCCCATGCCGGATTTTCCGATGACGTACATGTGCCGGCGCCGGTCGCCGATCTTGATGCCGAAATCCCCCACCGCGCCTCGGAACTCGGTGCGGCCGAAGAGGACGACTTGGTTGTCGGGGGATGCCTCAGGCATGGGGTCGGGTGGGTAGGATGGCAGGTGGTTGGCCTTTCTTCGCCTGCACGCGAGGCATTAAGGGAGCTTTGACGTTCAGGCCAGGCAGGTGCCAGAGCGTGGCCAATTCCTCCGTGTTCAAAATGCAGAACATCTCCTTCCCCTTGTTCCTCGGGAACATGCGTCGGCGGTATGCCTCGTACATCTTCTTTTTCTTCTTGAGTATCTTTCCCCCGGCGAAGAACCCGATGTCCGAGGGGAATATCCATTTCAGGATGCCTTTGTCCTTCGTCAGCACGCTCGGTTTGAAGGTGTTCATGTTCGTGTAGTACAGCTGCTTGAACATGCCGATGACCGAGGGAACACGGGCGCCGTTGAACGATTCGGGGTTCGCGGTGTACAGGACCCGGATCCCGGTCTTGAAGGCGAGCTTCGCGAGCTTGAACTCGACCTGTTCCAATACCTTGCGTTCGGCTGCGGTGAGCTTCTGGAGGTTGAACTCGGCCTCCTTCTCCTCCTTCTTCTCCTCTTTCGCGATACCGACCAAGGAGTCGATGATCTCGAAGAGCCACAAGAAGGCCGGCTTGCGCGGCTTCTCTTTCTTCCCCTTCAGCTTGTCGACGATCTTCTTGCCCTCGATCGTCCAGTCGTCGCCGGTCGCGCGGATCAGGAACTGCAGCCAGAGATGTTCGCCAGGCCGCAGGGCGCTCATGGTCTCCAGGAGCGGGGCGATGGGGTCGAGGCGCTGGTATTCATCCTTTCCGCCCGCCTCCTCGAACTCCAGGTAGCTCTTGATGGGGTAGGCGTGCTCTTTCGTGAACTCCAGCTCCGCGCCGAACGCGTCGAACTGCGCCGGGTCGAACTTCTCCGGCATGTTCAGGACGTAGTCCGGAACCTCCCGGATCTCGGCATCGGGATACTGGGCAAAGACCAGAGCCTCGACCAGATTGCGTTGCTTGTCCTCGCAGCGGATGAAGAAATGCGTCTCCCCGCCATCGGAGATGATCTCGAACGAGAACCAGACCGGCACCTTCCCCAGGAAGAACTGCGCCTTCCATTTCGTGCCCGGTTTACCCACGTAGGTCGCGTGCAATCCCGAGAAGATGTTCTCCGCTGCCTTCGGGCTGGCGTAGGGCACCTCGGCCGGCGGGATCAGCTCTAACATCACCCAATGAATCTTGGAGATGAATTGCGCGCGATTGGACTCCAGCCAGGCCTTGTAGGCGACGACGCCCAGCACGATGGGCAACCATGCCCACCAGTACACCACGGACAGCCGAAGCCCGTCCCACAGGGCGTTCAATGTCCCAGAAAGTTCACTCATGTTCCTTCATAGTATACCACGTACGCAAAACGCCGGGCGAGGCCCGGCGTTTTGATAGGGTGTGTGTGGTTATTTGCGCCGCAATTGGTAGTTCCCGTTCGCGTCGCGGACGAACGCGGCCGAGTCCTGCAGGTTCAGGAGGATGGTGTTCTCCTTCACGAGACGGACGTCCTTGACCTTCGCGATCAGCTCCGCGCGGGAGAGCGCCTTGCCCTGCCCCTTGAGGATGTCGGTCAGGACGTCGCGGACGGTGCCGGTCTTGTACCCCCACTCCGCCAGGGCGTACATGCCGCGGCCGACGAGCACGAAGCGGTCATCCTTGATCAGCTCGTTGTGGACGGTCTGGACGTTGGTCTTCTTCGCGTCGAACTTCGCCTGGTTGATGAGCTTGGCGATATCGGTGAAGTGCTGGGCGTTGCCGGACTTCTTGATGACGAGGTACGCCTTGTCGCGGACACCCTTCGGGCGGATCTGGCTCCAGTGCGCCAATCCGAGCTCACCGAAAATGTTGCGGCCGAGCTCCTTTGAGACCTCCAGCAGCGATGCCAGGTGCCGCTCGCCGAACTTCGCGCCATCCACGCCGTTCACGCCGGCAGACTGTGCGACGGAAATGAGGCCGGCCTGGTCGGTGACCGCGTCATGGGCGCGCAGCGCAGCAGCAAGTGCGGTAACCCGTTCGACGAATGATTCTTTAGCGACCTTGTCGAGCGCCCAGAATGCATGGAAACGGTCGTTCTCGGACGTGCGCACCAGCTCGCGGTCCAGGCTCAGCGCGAACGCCAGAGAGGCGTTGGCGACCGAGTCCTTGTCCGAACCGGTCACGGAGCGGAACAGGGCACGCTCGCGGATGACCCCGCCCTCGCGGGAAACGAGGTCCTTTGCCGCAGCCAACGCGCGCATCAGATCCTTGGACTCGGGCGCGGCCTTGGTCAGCTGGACAAGCGAGAATTCCTCGATCTGACGGACCCGCTCACGGGTGATGCCGTAGCTCTTGCCGATGGCCTCCAGGGTCTCGTGGGAGCCGCTCTTCAAACCGAAACGCCGCGACACGATGTCCCGGTTGCGCGGGCTGAGAGACTTGATAAGACCAGCGATCGCCTTCGTGAGTTGTTTGACGTCGATCAGTGCCATACGGATGTGCGAGTTACGATAGCAATTAATACGAAATACGTCAAGGGCCAGCTCCCTCTGCTGGGGTGACCTTGCTTACCGAATTACATAAATGCTGTCAACTAGCGTCCCCGCTTGCTGAGCCATACGAGCAAGGGAGAAGCAACGAAAATGGAGGAATAGGCGCCCAATCCGATCCCCACCATCAGCGCCAACGCGAAGTAGCGGATGGACTCCCCGCCGAACAGGAACACCGCCAGGGACGACAGCATGACCACCAGCGTGTTGTTGATGCTTCTGACCAGGGTCTGCATGACGCTCTTATGGACAACATCCGGCAGGGGCTCACGTGAGCCGCGCAGGATGTTTTCGCGGACGCGGTCGTAGATGACGACCTTGTCCGACACGGTGTACCCGAGGATGGTCAGGACCGCGGCGACGAACACCGCGGAGATCTCGACGCCCTTGAAATGCCCGAGCACGGCGAAGAGGCCGAGGGGGATCACGATGTCATGCGCAAGGCCGACGACCGTGCCCGCCGCCATCGCCCACAAGGAGAGCGAGCGCTTCAGGGTACGGAACATCCACGCGATGTACACGAGCACGGCCACCAGGAGGATCACGATGGCTTTCAACGACTTGGATTTCAGCTCCTGGCCGATCACGGGACCGATGAAGTCGAAGTGGCGCTGCGTGATCTGGGCGTCAGGCGATGCCGCCGTGAGCACGCCCATGATCCCCTCCTGCGCTCCCTCGGTACGATCGCTCGAGCGGAAGATGACACCCTGGTCGCCGACGAGCGTGAACGTCGAGTTACGGACGATCGGATCCTCGGAGTCGCTCAGGATGGTCGCGAGCCAGTCCGCGGACGGCCGGTCAGCGGCGTATTCGACTTCCAGCACGCTGCCACCGGTGAAGTCGACGCCGAAGTTCAGACCGTACATCACCAGCGCGGCGACCGAAATCACCAGGACGGTGACCGAGACGATGAACATGATGGTGTATCCGCGTTTCATGTTAGGAGAAGATCCAACGGTTCTTGGCGAGCTTGGTGTTCGCGAGGGCGATGAGGAACGCGCGGGTGACGACGGTCGACGTGAACAAGCTCAAGAGGACACCGATGCCCAGCGTCAGCGCGAACCCTTTGACGAGCGAGGTGGTGAAGAGGTACAGGACCGCGGCGCCGATGAAGGTCGTCACGTGCGAGTCACGGATGGACGGCCAGGAGCGGCGGAACCCTTCGAGCAGCCCCACCATGAGCGGCTTGCCCGCGGCCATTTCCTCACGCATGCGCGCGAAGATCAGCACGTTGGCATCGACGCCGATGCCCAATGACAGGATGAACCCGGCGATGCCCGCCATGGTCATGGTGACGGGAAGGAATTTGTAGATCGCCAGGGTGACGAGCAGATAGAAGGTGAGCGCCACGATCGAGACCGCACCCGGCAGGCGGTACAGGACGACCATGAACACCGCGACCAGGAGCATCGCCCACAGTCCGGCGATCAATGAGGCGCGGAGCGATTCCTCGCCCAACGACGCGCCGACGGTGCGCTGGGAGATCAGCGTGATGGGAACAGGCAGCGCACCTGAGTTCAATCGGATGGCGAGCTCCTTGGCCTCGGCCGGCGTGAAGCTCCCCGTGATGACGGCGTTGCCGTCAGCGATTTCGGTCTGCACGGTCGGGATGGAGATCGGAAAACCGTCCAAGAAGATGGCGACCGGCTGGCCGATGTTGCGCTTGGTGATCTGGGCGAACAATGCGGCGCCTTCGTCATTGAATTCCAATGACACCTCGGGCTGGTTGGTCTGGGGATCGAACACGAGCTGCGCGCGGCTGAGCTGCTTGCCCGACAATCCGGTCTGCTTCCATCCCGCATACGGGTCGGCTACCAGCACGTTCCCCTGTTCGTCGACTTCATACTGCGGCTCCACGCCGGACGGCTCCAGGAATTCCAACAGCGGGGTCTCGCCGATGAGCTTGATCGCCTGGTTCACGTCGGTGATGCCCGCCAGCTGCACGGACAGGCGGTCCTCGCCGATGATCTGCACGACCGGCTCGGAGACGCCGAAGTAGTTCACCCGACGCTCGACGACGTCCCGGACGCCCTGCATGGCATCCGCACGATCGACGCCTTCCAGGCCGGTGAAATCGGCCTTGTAGAGGAGGTCAGCGCCGCCGACCAGGTCCAGGCCGAGCGAAAAGGGCGCCTCGGGGATGGTGGGGATCCATTTCGCCACCGATTCCGGCAGCCATGATTTCTTCCAATTGCCGACGGCATTGATCCACTGCGGCGCCACGTACACGAACAGCGCGATCGAAATGACAAGAATGCCGATGAGGATTTTCGTATTGCGGGACATGAGGGCTATTGCAACGCCGTCCATGATGCCATATCGCACATTCTTGTCAAACAAAGAAAGAGGCCGCTCGGAGGCGGCCCTCGTCATGCCCGGTCGTCGAGGCAGAGGACGATGTTCGCGAAGCTCTTGTGGGGAGTGAGCACCAGGTCGAGCCGGTTGATGAGCCGGATCGGCTTGCGCAGGGCGAAGGCCATCCCCAGGTCGAACCGGCTCCCCTCGCTCTTCTCGGCCCAGTAGATGTGGACCTCGTCGGCGGCCTGCATCGCCTCCCGATGGGCATGGATGATGTCCAGGCCGATCGGGTCGTTCTGGTCCACGTCGCGGGGCGGATAGTGGACCGTCACGCCTGCGGCTTCCAGGTCCGCGACGTACCGGTCCAGAACGGCCTTCGTGTCGTCGGTCAGGATGCGAACCGGACAGATGATGTACACCCGCATCGAACACCTCCGCTACGGAGGGTGGCACGTCCTGTAGAGAACATCAAGTTTCCGGCGGAAGCTCTTCGGTGCGGTCCTTCTTCTTGTGGGGCTTCAGGCCGGAGAGCCAGTCCTTGAGCAGCATCGTCGCCCGCACGTCATCCTCGTTGTATTGCCGCAGGCGCTGGAGCCAGACCGGGTCCTTGGACTTCAGCCATGAGTCGTACCACACCACGGATTCGGCGCCCCCGGCCTCCGGGTCGGACCACGTGTATCCGGCGTACTTGGCCACGTCCTTGAGGGTGTAGAAATACAGCGGCAGCACGACCGCGTCGATCGTCCGCTGGTGCAGGTCGATGGCGGCGCCATGGAACTTCGCCGCCAATTCGGGCGACGCTCCGTGCCGCAAGGTCAGGCGGTCGAACACGGCGCGCTCGTAGAACGCGTAGTGGTAGATGGCGAAATCCTGCCA
>DATEYD010000225.1:0-1706 GCA_035583445.1 Minisyncoccota bacterium | reverse complement strand
AACGTGATGTCGCCGCGACGCACCAACGATTCGTTATATTCTCTCCAATTTGTGATCTTGTAACTCGTTTTGGCCTTGGCAACCATCGAAATGCTCCTTCATACAAGCGGGTAGGTCCATTCCTACACGGTTTACGCTTGTTTTGAAGGAATAGTTCGACAAGGCCAATGCAGAATCACTACTGTCCGGCTAACGCCGGGATGATTTTCACTAACCTGTACGTTTTCAATGAGTTGCGTTGAGCGATGCGTGTACACGACTTGAACTCGCGAGCACACTTGAGCCCTGGCAGGGGCGTCTTTTTCTTGCCAGGGCGACCGAGGAGGTCTTGTGTTCGACGGGCAACTCGTGTTTGCACAGCTCATGGACTTTCTGCCGCGGCGCGAGTTTGGCGCCTGCGTCGACAAGTACCGCGGCAATCGTCGCGGCCGCGGCTTCTCGTGCCGCGACCAGTTCTTGTGCTTGGGATTCGCGCAGCTCACGTTCCGCGAAAGCTTACGGGACATCGAAACGTGCCTGCGAGCCTTGGAGCCCAAGCTGTACCACGCTGGATTTCGAGGGAAGGTCTCGCGGAGCACCTTGGCCGATGCCAATCGCGCTCACGACTGGCGAATCTACGCCGACTTCGCCCAAGTGCTGATTCGTCGTGCGCGGAAGTTGTACGCCCAAGAGCCGCTGGCCGTCGATCTGGCACAAACGGTTTACGCGCTCGACTCCACGACTATCGACTTGTGCCTGAGCTTGTTCCCGTGGGCCAAGTTTCGTCGTCGCAAGGGCGCCGTCAAGCTGCATACGCTGCTCGACCTCCGCGGCAACATTCCCTGCTTTGTGCACGTTTCCCACGGGAAAATGCACGATGTGAACGTCCTCGACCAATTGCCGATCGAGCCCGGGGCGTTCTACGTCATGGACCGCGGCTACCTGGACTTCAAGCGGCTCTATCGCTTCACGATGGCCGCGGCCTTCTTCGTCACTCGCGGCAAACGGAATCTCGACTGCACGCGCCGCGCTCGCCGCGAAGTCAACAAACGGGCGGGACTCCGCAGCGATCAGACCATTGTCTTGGCGGGTCTCAAGTCGTCGCGGTCGTACCCCGACCCGCTTCGCCGCATTGCGTTCTACGACGCCGAGCACAAACGGAGGCTGGTGTTCTTGACCAACAACTTCACCTTGCCGGCGCTCACTGTCGCGCGGCTCTACCAATGCCGTTGGCAGGTCGAGTTGTTCTTCAAGTGGATCAAGCAACATCTGCGCATCAAAGCTTTCTACGGTACGAGCGACAACGCTGTGAAGACACAAGTGTGGATCGCGATCAGCGTCTACGTGCTGGTGGCCATCATAAAAAAGGAGCTGCGGATCGAACGGAGCCTGTACGACATTCTGCAAATCCTGAGCCTCACCCTGTTCGAGAAAATCCCGCTGTTTGAGGCCCTCAACGATCAAAACCGACCAATTCCAGAACCCTTCGATCCTAACCAATTGAAACTGTTCAACTTATAGCCGGACACTACTGGGCAACAACATGTTCATTATCACATCGCCGAGAGGTACAGTTGTCCACCGTTGCCCCTTTCCGGATGGGTGCCCGGGGGGGGACTATGGCCGTAATACATGGAGCGTGAACAAGAATAGAACCTTTTATGGCACCGTGTATGACCCCGGCACCAAGAGAAAGATCTGCTATACCTATCTCTATCCATCGAATA
>DATEYD010000224.1:0-1118 GCA_035583445.1 Minisyncoccota bacterium | reverse complement strand
CACTACCTCGCGGATGCTGAGCATCTTGAAGCGGAAAAGCTGGCTCAGGAACGGTACGTAAAGCACCAGTCCGAGGAACAAGAAGGCTCCGGCGACCACCCACCACATAGCCTTGTTCGGCGAACGCAAGGTGCCGATGATGCTTCGCGACCACGAAACGTTCGTCAAGATGAGAGCCAGGTTCGCCACGATCAGCGTCGTGAATGCCATAGCGCGGGACTCGTCCGCATCCAATCCAAGGTATCGTGCCGCAACGAATACGCAAAGGCTCACGAGCAGGACACCCAGCCCCTGCACGAGACTGATGGCAACCGTCTTCCTGTCGAATATGGACTCCTTCGGGTCGCGCGGAGGACGTTTCATCACGTTGGCTTCCCCGCGATCGGCCTCAAACACCGTGGAGCAGGCCGGGTCTATTATCAACTCCATGAACACAATCTGCATGGGAAGGAGGATCAGCGGCCAGTGCAATGCCACGGGAATCAGAGACAGCCCGGCTATGGGCACGTGGATGGCGAATATGTATGCCATCGCCTTCCTCAGGTTGTCGAAGATTCGTCGCCCCAGTCGGATGGCGGCGACTATGGACGAAAAGTCATCGTCGAGCAGGACCAGCCCTGCCGCCTCACGAGCGACATCCGTGCCGCGTCCTCCCATCGCAACTCCGATATCCGAGGCCTTGAGAGCAGGCGCGTCGTTGACGCCGTCACCCGTCATCGCGACCACTTCGCCGTTCTCCTTCAGCGCCTGGACGAGCCGGAGCTTCTGTTCGGGCACCACCCTGGCGAACACGTTCACGCTCCCGATGCGACGCCGAAGCTCGGCGTCGGACATTGCATCCAGCTCGTCGCCGTCTATCACGTTCGAGGGATCCTTGAGGCCGATCTGCGACGCGATGTTGCGCGCGGTCGCGGGGTAATCGCCGGTTATCATGATGACCCCGATGCCCGCGTCATGGCACTCCTGTATCGCGCCCGGAACGGTAGGACGCACGGGGTCTACGAGCCCGACCAGCCCCAGGAACTCGAAATCGAAATCGTGCTGTTCGGGGGGCAGGTCTTCGGTCGCCGTGAAGTAAGCCCTGGCCACGCCGAGTACGCGAAGTCCGGCGTCCGCCA
>DATEYD010000223.1:0-1534 GCA_035583445.1 Minisyncoccota bacterium | reverse complement strand
CGTCCACCCGCATGGCGCCGTCCCGGTGATAGCTGTGGAACGGACAGCGGGACGCATTGACCGGGATCAGGTGGTGATTCACGCCAAGCCGGTAGCGCTGGGCGTCACCGTACGAGAACAGGCGACCCTGCAGCATCTTGTCCGGCGAGAAACCGATGCCGGGCACGACGTTGGCCGGGTTGAAGGCAGACTGTTCGACCTCGGCGAAATAGTTCTCCGGGTTGCGGTTGAGCTCCATGACGCCCACCTCGATCAGGGGGTAATCCTTGTGGAACCAGACCTTGGTGAGGTCGAAGGGGTGGTAGGGGCACTTCGCCGCGTCCTTTTCCGGCATCCCCTGGAGGAACATCTTCCAGCGGGGGAAGTCTTTCTTCTCGATGCTTTCGTACAGGTCCTTCTGGTGGCTCTCCCGGTCCTTGCCGACGATCGCCTCGGCCTCGGCGTCGGTCAGGTTCTTGATTCCCTGCTGGGTATGCAGGTGAAACTTGACCCAGAAGCGCTCGTTCCTGGCATTGATCAGGCTGAACGTGTGGCTGCCGAAGCCGTGCATGTGGCGATAGGAGTACGGAATCCCGCGCTCGCTCATGGTGATCGTGATCTGGTGCAGCGCCTCGGGCAGCGAGGTCCAGAAGTCCCAGTTGTTGCGGGCGCTGCGCAGGTTCGTGCGGGGATCGCGCTTCACCGCGTGGTTCAGGTCCGGGAACTTCAGCGGATCGCGCATAAAGAACACCGGCGTGTTGTTGCCCACCAGGTCCCAGTTCCCTTCCTCGGTGTAGAACTTCATCGCAAACCCGCGGATATCCCGCTCGGCGTCGGCGGCCCCGCGTTCCCCGGCCACCGTAGAGAAGCGGGTGAAGAGGTCGGTCTTCTTGCCGACCTTCGAGAAGATCTTCGCCTTGGTGTACTTGGTGATGTCGTGGGTGACCGTGAAGGTGCCGTAGGCGCCAGAGCCCTTGGCGTGCATGCGGCGCTCGGGGATCACCTCCCGATCGAAGTGGGCGAGCTTCTCCAGGTACCAGACGTCCTGCAGCAGCGCCGGCCCGCGCGGACCTGCGGTCATGATGTTCTGGTTGTCGACGACGGGGGCTCCCGCGTTGGTGGTGAGCTTCTTCTTCTGGCTCATCGTTCTCCTCCTGGTCTTATTGGTTTACGGCGGGGTTTCCTCGCTGCCTTAGACCTCCCGGAGGCGGTCTCCTTCGCGCAGGCCGCGCATAACCCACGGACCTCGACATGCGTCTCCATGACGCTTCCGAATTTCTTCACAGAGGCAGGGATCGTGAGCACGTTGAGTTCCGCGTTTTCGAAATCTTTCGCCAGCCCGCACCGCAAGCAGACGTAATGGTGGTGGTGCTCGAGGTTGGGATCGAAGCGAACGCTCTCCCGGCGTGGGCCGAGGGTGGTGACCAACCCGAGGCCGTCGAGGAGCCACAGCGTCCGATACACGGTGTCGATCGACACCGTCGGAACCCGCGCCCGGACCCCCCGGAAGACGGTTTCCGCATCGGGATGCTCCGTGCTCCCGGCGATCTCGCGG
>DATEYD010000222.1:0-1692 GCA_035583445.1 Minisyncoccota bacterium | reverse complement strand
TGGCCCCAAACACAACCCGTGCAGGCCTCATCGGAACGCTCCTAATTGCTGACGGCCCGAGAACCGGGAGGAAACCGGAAGAACAGCATCACCGTGAGGTTAACGAGGACCGACGCGGAAGTCAAGCACCCCCGCCAGAGGGAGGCGAGTCTTGCGCGGTCGCGCGGATGCTGCCGAGCGGGTAGTGTCCTAATTTGAGGCTCCTCAACAGACCTTGCGTCCTACTCGCGTTGCACAGCGGGAAAGGTCAACCACTCCCAGAGGGACCAGACGTGATCGGCTAGGCCAGCGGCCATGGCGGGAGTCCGCGGTATCCATTGGCCGTCGGCGCCTTGTTGACGTAGCGTCCGTACTGGCCAGCAGAAGTGGTAGGTGTACATCGTGAAGTAGGTGACCGCGTCATGGATGTCCCAGTCCTTCGAGAAACAGTAGGTCTTGCGGACCTTCCGACCGTTCCGGTTGCGATCGGTGCCGTTGTGCCGTTCCACAAACGCCGTGTTGATTTTGTTGCTGACCGTCGACCGCTTCAGTGCCGCCATCACGGCCGCCACTGTCCCGAAGACGACGCGAAAGGCCACCTTCACCACCCGCCCTTTCTCCCGCGTCTTGTGAACGGTCGCGTACTTCAACTTGGGCACGGGCTGGTAGTACGGCGCCTTGGGCCGGCCCGGCTTTCCTGTCGGCTCCGGCACGACCTTTTCGCCGTAGGCCTTCAAGATCGCCCCGCGGTAAGGCTTGTATTCGTCGCTGGTAATGAGGTTCATCGGTCGGCCTTCCGTCCGCTCCTTGAAGTCTTCGACCAACGCCTCGACGTTCTCCACCGTCCGTTTGCCGGGCACCACGCTCACGACCAAGCGATGCTCGGGATCCAACGCCACGTGGTCCCAGTTATCTCCCTGCTTGGCGTCGTCGGGATTGTCCGGGTCGCAGTGCTTCTCCTTCTTGCCCACAAAGGACCACTTTTCGTCGAACTGCACCTCGCGGGTGCTCGGGGGAAAAAGCCGCGAGTTCGTCGTGGACTGCGCGAGCGTGGTCACCCGCCAACCGACTGTAACGCATCACCGTGTCCCGATGCACTCCCACCAAACGGCCGGTCCCGCGGACACCGCAGCCTTCGTCGATGTGTTGCAGCAAGGCGAGGACTTTTTCCTCCGGCAGAGTCGAGCCGAACAGTGGAGTCCCCTTGCGCTCGGAAAACCGCGCCTTGCAGGTCTTGCAGCGGAGCATCCGCCGCCGATTGTCCGGCCCATAGTGACCGCACACGGAGAGGTTTTCGCCCCCGCGCTTCCCATAGTCGGGGCACAGGGGATTCTGGCAACAAAACCGCGACAGATCGTCCATGACAGGCCCTCCATGACACAACCTCCTGACTGGCCGCGACTTGCGACCGCCGCGAATCTATAGCACAAGGGCCCGATTCAATGCAATAGCAATAGGACACAAGGGGACACTGAATAGGACACTGAATTCTGGTCCTGCGGATCGGCACACACGGGTTTTCTGTGGCAGTCTTCAAGCTCCATGGGAGACCCGAAATGGCTCGTAAGCCTTCTGGAAAGCCGTGGCTCCACGGTGCCTCTGGTTGGTGGTGTGCTACCATCGGCGGCAAACGGAAGAAGCTCGACAAGGACAACCGCGTCGCTTGTCGAAAGCTCAAGGCTCTTCACGTTCTTGCCAAACACGGGGGATGTG
>DATEYD010000221.1:0-1035 GCA_035583445.1 Minisyncoccota bacterium | reverse complement strand
GACCTGGTGTCCACGGATTCCCGGACCCGTATCGCCCGCAGCCCCCCTAAGCCTTTCCGGGGAAGGGGCGGTTGTCAGACGCGACTTGGCCGCATCGAAAAGCGACATTCCGTAAACCTTTATACGCGCGCACGCGCATCTTGATAGTGCTCGCGAGAGCACGGGATGCAAGGGATGGGACCCTATGGTATCATGTAGGTACAGCTATCTCAGCGGAGCCTGCGCGAACAAGCACGTCGAGAACCTCGAGTGCATGGGAGAGGAGAAGTGCGAGTTCTCTGGCATGAACATACTCATGAAGCAGAGGCACAGCCGGCCCGCCGAGGAATGCGGGCTCGAGAAGTGGCTGGGGCTCTACTGCGAGAAGTACAAGCGGTTCTTCTGCCCGGGCAAGGAACACTGCGTCACCCCGGACTCGTACATGAAGCGGTTCACGGCAAATCAGGACAGGGTTTTCAGAGCTAGGAGGCCGTGAGCGATGCACTGCAAGCACCTCACACGCGAGGGGGTGTGCGAAGGGAAGTACTCCGGGTACGCCTGCATAAAGAAGCAGTGCTCATCCTACAAGGAAGCCATGAACTGCGAGTTCAAGGAAGGCTCGGGGGACTACTGCAAGAAGTACGGCAGGTTCGGGTGCGTCGGAAGGGAAAGCTGCCAGCACCTGTCGGACTACCTCTCGGCCGTCGCCGAGGAAGAGCACGCGCAGTGACCGTCAGTACAGTTCTTTCCGTATCCGCGGTATCAGGGCCATCAGCACCGCGACCTCGGTCAGCGAAGTCCGGTCTATCATACCATCCGACAGGTACCCTATCGATCCGGACCTGCGGCCGATGTCCTCGATCCCGGTGATGGAGCTCATGGTCTCCCCCACGGACCGGCCCTTGAGCACCGCGTCGACCACCGACGGGGGATACTCGAATCCGGGGCCGTGACCGACGGTCATCCTGCCCGAGGGATCGAGCAACGCGCAGTACTGCACGTCCAGGTGTTTGTTGAGGAACCTGTTGAGGAACAGGCCAGCCTCGATGCCCACCC
>DATEYD010000220.1:0-1201 GCA_035583445.1 Minisyncoccota bacterium | reverse complement strand
ATTCACTGAGGCCGCGCTGCGGTCTCCGACAGCATACACGTAGCTGCTGGAGGAGTCGTACCAGATCGACGTCCTGGTCACGCCTGATGTCTTGAACACGGAGCCCACGCTGGTCCACGAGACTCCATCTGTGCTGTACCTCGCAACCGTGTCCGGACCGTCGGCGTAGACACTCCAGAAATTGGTGCCGTCGTAGAACAGCTTCCTTTGGCTGGAGGTGCTCGTGGCTTCGGGCGACGTGATCGTGTTGTCGACGATCCATGCCCTCGTGCCAAAGTCAAGTCCGTCAGCACCACGCGTGCCCTGGGGGACGGCGGTTGCGATGTCCGACCAGGCGCGCCAATCGGTCATCTCGATGATGAAATCGATGGATGAAGCCATGGAGATGCTTGACGATGCGACGCTGAGCTCGATCTGTTGTTCGTCATGCGCCGCTGCAACTGTTCCCCCCACGTAGGTCCATGAACCCGAGACGAATTCCATGATGGATCTTGAGATGATTTCGCCATCGAGCCCCCTCACCTCTATCACGAAGTCGGCTCCGATGGTCTTCGATGGGTGTGCCACCACGCTTCCTGTGGATGCCGACATGTCGGTGTCAATGTATACTTGGAGGATGTCGTCCCCGACCTTCTTCGCTGGAGTCACTGACCCCCCGCCGGAACCCGAGGGTTTGGTCAGCTGGGAGGGCACGAACGATCCGCGGCAGACCTCTCCAACGACGCTGACGTAGAACGACGATGATGCGCTCGTGTTCACCGCTCCGACGGCGGATATGTCGATGTTCGGGTCCTTCACTTCGGTGGCGTCAGTGTCCGGCGCGGTCAGACCGATCCAATCGCCGAACGCGCCATCGATCTGGATTGAAGTAGGAGCAGATGCGACGTACGCCCTGACCGTATCCCCAGTGACTGCGACCGATTCGAAAGAAGTCGTGATCCCTGACAAGGGCATGGATACTGAGATGGCGGTACCAGTTGCAGACCCAGAAGTGTCGACATTGACAATGAGAGTGTGCGATTCGCCAGGTGAGAGGTTGATGGTTCCCGTCTGAACCTGTATCCCGTTCGCCCCCGAGACCGAGGGGGCGAGACCTGTCACCGTGCCAGAGCCACCTTGGCAGGATAGAGAGACGACCATTGCGGGTGCAGATCCGGACTTCGCGATGACTCCATCGGCCATTATCGCCGAAGGCTCTTGG
>DATEYD010000219.1:0-1132 GCA_035583445.1 Minisyncoccota bacterium | reverse complement strand
GAAGCACCGCGCCGAACCCACGACGGCAGTTGCATTGCCTCGTCATGATCTGATGTTCTTTAATGGACTCGGCGGATTCACGCCTGATGGACGCGAGTACATAATTACGACCACGCACGGGCAGGTGACTCCGGCGCCATGGGTGAATGTGCTGGCAAATCCACACTTCGGAACTGTTATCTCAGAGAGCGGCCTTGCTTACACATGGAGCGAGAATGCACACGAGTTCCGCCTCACTTCCTGGTACAACGATCCGGTGAGCGATTCGAGCGGAGAAGCTTTTTACCTCCGCGATGAAGAGAGCGGCCATTTCTGGTCCCCCACACCGTTGCCCAGCCGTGGGGCGATGCATTACGTCAGCCGCCACGGATTTGGCTACAGCGTCTTCGAGCACACGGAGGGCGGCATCAGCTCAGAGGTAAGGGTTTACGTGGCCCTGGACGCACCGATCAAGTTCACGGTGCTGAAAGTGCGAAACGAGTCGGGGCGAGCGCGCCGACTCTCCGCCACCGGATATGCGGAATGGGTCCTTGGCGACCTGCGGCCGAAAACGGCAATGCATGTGATTACTGACCTTGACCCCAACAGCGGCGCGCTCTTTGCGCGAAACTCCTACAACACGGAGTTCCGCGACCGGGTTGCCTTCTTCGATGTAGACGAGGTGACTCGGACCGTGAGCGGCGACCGGACTGAGTTCCTTGGGCGTAACGGCACGCTTCGGAGTCCGGCTGCAATGACGCGGTCGCGGCTTTCGGGGAAGGTAGGAGCTGCTCTGGATCCCTGCGCTGCTATCCAGGTTCCCTTCGAACTTGCCGACGGACAAGAGCGTGAGATAATCTTCAGGCTCGGTGTAGGACAAGATGCCGATGACGCCAGCAACCTGGTGCGTCGCTTCAGGGGATCTGCTGCAGCGCGAAACGCGCTCAAAACGGTCTGGCAGTACTGGAATCACACTCTCGGCGCAGTGAATGTGGAAACACCCGACCAGTCCGTCAACGTCCTGACCAATGGCTGGCTCTTGTACCAAACTATAGCGTGCCGTCTTTGGGCCCGGAATGGATACTACCAGCCAGGGGGCGCCTTCGGTTTCCGCGATCAGTTGCAGGACGTGATGGCGCTCATCCACGCCGAG
>DATEYD010000218.1:0-1564 GCA_035583445.1 Minisyncoccota bacterium | reverse complement strand
CCGCGACCGACTGGATCGAGATTCATGGACGAGGGGGGAATGATACGATTCGTGTGACCGGGAGCGGCACCCTGATCGCACCCCAGATCAGAATCTACGGCGAGGCCGGGGAGGACGTCATACAAGTGATCGGGACAGTGGGCGATTCCTCGGTGACGTCGGTGATGATCGACAGCGGCAGCGAGCCGGATACACTTACGGTGAGTGGTTTCATCGTAGCCACCAGTTCGATCGATGTGCACCTCGGAGAAGGAAGGGATCGGTTGCTGGTCACGGGCACGATGAATGCCCCCGAGATCACGATCTACGGCGAGGCAGACAATGATACAATCAGCCTCAACGTTTATTATCCGACCAAGCAGTTGACCGGCCACGTCACTGTGCTCGGCGGCGACGGAACAGACAGGATTACTGTCAACCGGATGCATAGCAGGACTGATATCCTCGACCTCGATGGTCAGGGAGGCCGGGATCTTTATTATATTAATACGCGCGGTGGCAATACGGACGAGCTTACCCAGATCTACGATACGGGTGCGAGCGGGGTCGATGAGGTCATCATCAGGGGAACCGCGGAGGACGACGTATTCCTGCTTCGTGCTATGGCGATCCCCGACCAGACGACGCCTGATACCGGGTTTGTCGCCAAGTTGAACGAGGGAGGGGCGGAGATTGAGCGTTTTAACTACTGCGGTATCGAGGGGATAACGCTCAATACTCTTTACGGCGACGACTATGTAGCCTCCGACGACACCCTCGTCGTCTTTACGATCAACGGTGGCGTCGGTAACGACCGGTTCCAGATCGGTCAGGTCTTCAAGTCGCAGCGCGACGACAACCCGGAAACAGCAAATATCGATGAATACGACATGTTCGCCACCATTGAGATTACCCGTGGCTGGCTGTCTAACGGCATCAGTTTCCCCATGACGATCAACGGCGGCGACGGCAATGACGAGTTCACTGTGTTCCATAACAAAGCCGTGCTCACGCTCAATGGCGGCGACGGCGACGATATGTTCACCGTCCGCGCCTTTGCGCTCGCCGGGTCTACTGACAGCGAGCGGGCCCGCACCGACATGAAAGGTGATGCCGGGGCCGACACCATCCGCTATGCCCTTAATGCGCCGGTCGGTATCGACGGCGGGGACGGCTTCGATACGGTAACGGTCATCGGGACGGAGTTTGCCGACGACTTCGTCGTGACGGATCATGGCGTCTTCGGTGCAGGCCTCAACATTACCTATGTCAATATCGAGAGAGTCAGGGTGGATGGGGCCGAGGGCGACGACCGCTTCTTTGTCCTCTCCACCGATGCGGATGTGGTGACGGAGATTGATGGCGGGCTTGGCAGCGACAGTTTCTTCGTGGGCGGCAGCCCATCGGATGCGCCTATCCCGGTCATCAGCCGCGACCTGCGGGGTTACAGCGGTGTGATCCTCCATGAGGTGGAGAGCGCGGACCTCTTGTACGAGGGGATCACAGTCGATAGCATTTCGGCGAACGTTGCCGACAATGAAGTGCCCTTCATCGTGGTGACGGAGTCGGGCGGCGTCTCTGTCGT
>DATEYD010000217.1:0-1413 GCA_035583445.1 Minisyncoccota bacterium | reverse complement strand
CAACTGAAGGAGGCCTCCCAGGAGGAGGCTGAGCAGCTGGGGCGTACGAATCGCTATCTTGAGTCCAGCCGCACGCGCAAGGAACCTCTTGCTTGCCAGAAAGATGGCCGAAGAGCAGGGCCTCGGCGAGGGTTTGATCTGCCTGTTTCGAACTGTCGAACCCTGCATGGGCTATGATATCCACCGCGATCGCCAGGCGCAGAGACTGGAACTGGTAAAACGACAGCGCAAGTGCCTGTGGATCTACCACTGCTGGATCGATTCCCGGTGGGGCTTCATGAGCGGGCGCATCCAGACGTGGTTTCCCTTCGACATCTACCTCTGCCTCAACGGAAGGGAGTGGCTGGCGCGGCAGATGGATCGGGCAGGAATCAAGTATGACCGCGTAGAGAATTGTTTCCCGTGGGTCGAGGATCCGCCGAAAGCCCAACGGTTGATGGACCGGCAACTGCGCACGAGATGGCTGACGCCGCTTCTGGAGGTTGCCCGCAAGCTCAACCCCGCTCATGGGCGTATCTTCAGAGGCCTTCCGATCGAGTATTACTGGACGGTACATCAAGACGAGTGGGCCACAGACCTGATGTTTCGCTCCGTCGGGGAGCTTGCCAGAATGTATCCCGCGCTGGTACGAGGAGCGATGGAGCACTTCTCCAGTCCCGAGGTGATGCGCTTCCTCGGCAAGCGCATGCATGGAAACTTCACCGGCGAAGTGGTCAGCGAGGTTTGCCGACGGCCCGAGGGCATCTGCGTGAAGCATCGAGTGAAGGCCAACTCGGTGAAGATGTACGACAAGGGCGGCGGGCGTGTGCTGCGGATTGAGACCACCGTGAACGACCCCCGTGGCTTCAGGGTATTCCGTCCGGTGGAAGGCAACCCCGGGGGACAGCAAGCATGGAGACCGTTGACCCGGGGAATCGCCAACATGAACCGCTTGGCCGAGGTTGGGCAATCTTCCAACGATCGTTACCTGGATGCTCTTGCCGCTCTCGACACTGATGTCCCGATCAGCACCCTCGTTGATCGAGTCTGTTGTGCGGCGCACTGGGAGGGCCGCCGCGTGCGGGCCCTCAGGCCGTGGTCTGAGGATGATCGGCTGTTGCTGAAGGCGATCAGCCGCGGGGAGTTCGCTGTGGGCGGGCTGCGCAATCGCGATCTGCTGCCGCTTATCTTCCCGCAGGCATCCTCATTGCCGCCCGAGCAGCAGCGACGGTATTCGGCGCGAGTGACGCGAAAGCTGCGCATGCTTCGCGCCCACGGCATCATTCGCAAGGTGGTCGGGACGCATCGCTATGTGCTGACCAAAGGTGGGGCGCAAACGACGACAGCGATTCTCCACTATCAACAGGTGAGCCTCGCGCAACTCGAGAGAGCGTGCGCCTGAGAATCTTCGCGAAAGGCGAAGACTCTACGGTG
>DATEYD010000216.1:0-1575 GCA_035583445.1 Minisyncoccota bacterium | reverse complement strand
GGTTTCCGACGCGGGAGCGTTCTTTGTCATTGCGGCAGTCCTGGGCGTGATTGCCGGCGTAGTCTTCTGGGGTGGTGTCCTCATGATGGTTCTCCGATCGGACTGACCACCCCTCGGGATACGCGAAATCTTAAACCTTCCAAGACCTATCAGGGGGCGGCTCCGGGAGCTACTGACTCGGGGTCGATTGGGGGGAGAAACTGAGAAAAGCAATTGTTGGAATAATGATAGGACTCATGTTCGTGGCCACGGCGCTCACGCCGTCCGGGGGCGGGGCGCCCTCGACGGGCACCGGTAACACATCCGGCCTGACCGACGAGGAAGTCGCGGTCCTGGACGGACTGGACTACGCCGCGGCCTGGAACGATCTAGCGTACCTCGCTGGCCTTGGAGAGAAGGTCGCGGGGACAGAGGCTGAGAGAAGCGCTCAGCAGTACGTGTATGACCGGCTTAGCGTCATGCCGATGGACAAGGTCGTGATGGAGACCTTCCCGGTCGCCAGCTGGACACACTACGGTTCCACGATGAAGATCGTGACGAACGGATACGAGGATGTCCAGACGACTACTTACGGCGACAGCTACTCGATCTGGGGCTACGAGAACCACCAGATGTACTCGTTCGGCAACGAGAACGGTGGCAGGACGCTGGTCGCCCCGGTCGTCTACTGCGGGCTCGGCACGATGGACGAATTTGACGCGATCGGGGACCTCGCCGGTGCGATCGCCCTTATTCACAGGGACGACAACGTCCAGGGATGGAACAACGTACCAGCGTTCGAGGCCAGCCTGCACGGCGCTTCAGCAGCCGTGTTCTATGGTTACTTCGCTGGGGCCGACCTTCCCGAGGGGATAAAGCAGGATTCCGTGGGCGGGCCCATACCGATACTGTCGATATCGCCGATCTCCGCTGCGCACATCAAGGATCTCTTGACTGCCGGTCCGGTCACCCTGAAGGTGGACGGAAGGGTGGACATGTTGTCCGAGAAGTTCGCTGAGTCGGTCAACGTGGCTGCTTACTTGATCGGCACGACGAGGCCGAACGAATATGTCGTGATATCAGGCCACATAGACTGCTGGTGGTCGGGCGCCAACGACGACAGCTCATCGATTGCGGCAATGCTGGAGTTCGCGAGGCTCTTCTCAGAGGCAAGGGAAGCGGGAACGTTCGTGAACGAGAGGACCATGATCTTCTGCTCCGTCGGCGCTGAGGAGGAAGGAGGACCGCAAGGGACTTGGTACAACTGGCTCGTCGGATCGTACGAGTTCGTCCAGGCACACCCGGAGGTAATGCAGGGCTTGGCGATGGAGCTGAACATGGATGGCGTCAGCTTCAAGAAGACCTCCGGCAGGTACTGGGTCGAGAACACATGGGAGCTCAATTCATTCATCTACAAGGCCCTCGTCGACCTGGGCGTGAGTGGCCAAGTGGGCTTCTACAACCCGATATGGTCATGGACCGACGCGTGGAGCTTCGCCGCGAAGGGCGGAGGATCGACCGTGCAGGTGATGTGGCCGTACGGATTCGACCCCTACTACCACACCCAGATTGACGACATGCCTCTCCAGGACCCTG
>DATEYD010000215.1:0-1144 GCA_035583445.1 Minisyncoccota bacterium | reverse complement strand
AGCATGACGTCGCAACGATGTTCGTCGGGGTGGAAATCAAGCCCCTCGCTCCCGAACATCTGGCCGTTTATCCAGTACTTCTGAGTGTATTCCTGCCCCAACGCGTTGTAGTGGTATCTTGATCCCAGCGCTCTCAGGAAGGCGATGGCGTACGGCACATCCAGGTGATTGGCCTGGCCGCCCCCTCCGATGAGGGCGACAGACTTGCCACCGTGCTCGTCGATGATCTTCCTGAGCTTGCTGCCGATCTCGTCTGTCGCAGCATCCCAGTCCATTGCTTCGAACGAGCCATCTGCGGCGCGCCGCAGCGGCGAGAGGACGCGCTGGTTGTGATGCTGATAGGAGCCCACTGCGCGAGACTTGTTGCAGACGTAGCCCCTGCTGAACGGGTTCTTCTTGTCCGGCCTCACTTCCACAATGCGGTCGTCTTCAACCCTCACCTGGAGGCCGCAACTGTTCCCACACATGATGCAGGAGGTCGATTGCCATTCGTGGTTACTCATGCCGTCCTCCCCACTCGTCCCTTCGTCAGAGGCGAGCCCAGCGTACGGAACGCCCCAATTCGATAGGGCTCTCCGCCACAGGGTAACACCTCTCCTCACTCGTGGTGAAGGTCTCTCAGGTGGAAGGAGTCCTGTTGCGGGTTATCGGCTCAGGCTGTCAGCTCATGCCCGCCGCGCATCCGTCCGGATCTCTGTCGAGAAGGCACAAGCTCGGCTCGTCGACAAGCCTTCGGGCCGCAGCGGCAGATCGCGACCGCCGGTCCGGCTTGGCTAGAACAGACTGCGCGTTTCGAATCGGTTCAGACGACGGATGGCCAGGGCCACGAAAGCCGTCGTGACAACGGCCATCAACACGAGCGCGGTGACGCCGTTGAGATGGGCATCGAACTCGCTGGTTCCCGTCAGCAGATCGGCCACACCGAGAGTGTACTCGCGGATGCTGAGAGTCCGCGTGCCGGAGAAGATCCCGGTAACGATGCCCTCCCAAATGAAGACGTATATGAGCCCGAACACGAGCGCCCGGGTTGTGAGCAGGCTCAGGAGCAGGAACACAGCGGAGTAGGCGAGCGCGCCCAAGGAGGCGGCGATGACGAACGCGAGAACGAGGGCCGGTTCGGATTCCTGAAGAGCGATGCTCGCCG
>DATEYD010000214.1:0-1238 GCA_035583445.1 Minisyncoccota bacterium | reverse complement strand
GAACGAAGAAGGTCAGCTTCGGCGGCTCTCCGGTTTCGGGTCTCACGTGGTTGAAGGATGGGGAACACTATCTCCAGGTCCGCGACGGCAGGCTGTACAAGGTCCATGCCGCGAGCGGGCAATCCAGTCTGTTTGTCGATCCGAACAAGCTGGCGGAGGGTCTGAGAACTCTACCTGCGATCCGCGCGAAGGATGTGCAGGCGCTGTCCAGGCGCACGTCGCTCCAGATGAGCCCCGACCGCAGCGCCGTTCTCATCGACTACGAGGATGACCTGTACTACGCGGCCATCGACGGGACCAGAGCCTTTCGACTGACGAGCAGCCCGGGCCGGGAGAAGTACGGCACGTTCGATCCGGAAGGGAAGTTCGTGGCGTTCGTGCGGGACCATGATTTGTACGTCGTTGACATCGCCACGCTGACCGAGAGGGCGTTGACCGTCGATGGCGATGGAACCGTGCGAAACGGCGAAGCCGATTGGGTGTACTACGAGGAGGTCTTCGCGCGGCAGTGGAAGGTGTTCTGGTGGAGTCCGGATTCCTCCGGTATCGCATTTCTGCATACCGATGATACGCCCGTGTACGAATTCACCCTCGTGAACAATGTGCCGAAGCGTCAGCAGGTCGAAGTCACGGCCTATCCCCGGCCCGGCGAGCCGAACCCAAAGGTGAGACTCGGCATCGTGTCCGTGGCAGGCGGGCCCGTGAGATGGGTCGATCTTGATGAATACGAAGATGCCTGCCTGGTCACCGGCGCAGGCTGGCTGCCGGACAGTGAGAGGGTGTACTTCTTCGTGCAGGACCGGGTCCAGACCTGGCTTGACATCAACACCGCCTCACGCGAAGGCGGAGAGCCCAAGCGACTCCTGCGGGAGACGACGAAGGCCTGGGTCGAGCCGCCGGATACGCTCATGTTCCTGGACGACGCCTCTTTCCTGCTCTCCAGCGAGCGCACAGGGTGGAAGCATCTGTATCTGTACGACAAGAATGCCAACCTGAAGCACGCTGTCACCGAAGGCCAATGGGAGGCCCGCAAAGTCCACCATGTCGATGAAAAGAACGGCTGGGTCTACCTCACGGGGACGCGGGACTCGCACATCGCGGAGAATCTCTATCGTGCCAAACTGGACGGCAGTGCGATTGAACGACTGACGGAACCGGCCGGACAGCACAACGCGAGTATGAGCCCAACCGGCAAGTACTACATCGACAGGTGGAGCAATGCATCCACGCCCATCAAG
>DATEYD010000213.1:0-1833 GCA_035583445.1 Minisyncoccota bacterium | reverse complement strand
GGCTGCTTGCCGCTGCAATCTCGGTAGGCCGTCACTTTGGCATCACCGGGATTCGCCTCCCGTAGGTATCTCGCAACTTCCTTGTGATGCTCCGGTGGCGGCGTCTTCATTTCTGGCCTGCTTAACTTGTTATTCTACCTCGTGTGTCTGGGGTCCGTGTGTCTGGGGTCAGAGCTCCAATACCCATTAGTGCTGGACGTTCATTGAATACCGGTCGGCCAAACGGTTCAGTACTAATCCTTAAACAAGCGAAGGTGGATCGCGTTTTCAGCTTGAGGACCGGCGGGCCGTGCAAGCGCACGATGGCTGGGCGGCTTGATGCCAAGCCGTGCGAGGCGTTTCGAGTTGTTTTGGTTTCATAGGCGGCTTCCTTTCCGGCGTGTTCGCTCAGGCAAGGGGTTGCGGCGGTACCGGAGCATCCAGACTCCGGCTTCATGTAGTCTCCGTCAACAGTTCAACTCAACCGACAACCGACGGAATACCGACAACCAGGGCGTCCAATTCAACAAGCGGTATACCAAACGGCCGCCCGTGCGAATGATTTGGCAGGGGATCTTCATCAGGTGGTTTGCAAACGTGCGAAACTCCATCTTCAACACCTGGTATTTTTCCGCCCGGTGTTTTTCCGCCCAACGCCCTTTCTCAGGAAGCCACAATGCCCACCACGCTTTCAGATTCCAGGCCAAACTCGTCATCACCATGTACGCCCAATTCGAGAGCAGATTGTCCACCGGCGCCCGGAATGCATGCACGCCGTTGGACAACTGCTCGATCAGGTTTTCTTGATTACACCGATCGTTGCACGAGAACACGACTTCGGCCGGCGTGCTCTGGTGGTCGTTGGTGATGTAGAAGAAGTAACGAATCTCGTCGAACAACCGCCGTTCGCCCTTCTCCTTGCTGATGTTCTTTCGAATCACAATCATGCGATACGCTCTCTTGCACTTCGTAGGCCGGTACTCGAACTCCGCCACTTCTTCGCTCTTGAGACGGAGAACTTCGAACTCCCGTTCGCGCACGATGCGCTGCTTCACCTTGTCCGGCCGTCTCCGCGTTCTTGTGCGCACCTCGTAGCGCGGCGGCCGCTGAAGCTTTTTCCACCGCGTTTTCCGCAGGTTATCGGCAATTTCCTTGAGGTTGTTCTTCGCATCGTAGCCGAAATGAAACTGCACGCCGTCTTCGTCCCAGCCGTCCAGATGTTCGGTCTGGCTGAAGTCCGTGTCGCCACGCAACAGAATGCGACCGAAACCGGCCCGGCGACACAAGGCGATCGCCCGGTCATACTCGGCCGCCGCTCCTTCGTGGCTGGGTCGGTTACCCGAACGATTGACCAAGCTCAACACTTCCCCCGTGTTGGCCAGCGAGACCAGCAGAGGGTGGTAGCCCCAGGTCCCGTCGTAGGCGATGTCCATGCCTTCTTTGCACTGGCCGGCGGTGCCGACCAGGTGTCCATCCGCGTCGATGGTCGCTTGCTCGAAGAACGGTTTCGGCTGTCTCGCCCACACCTTCAATCGTGCCTCGTCGATGGCGTCGTGCAATCGGCCGATCTGATACGGCGAGACGAAGCGTCGGCAGAAATCGCCTTCGGTGGTCGGGTCGGGGATGCGGTCGGTCTGAATCGCGTCGAGAAACACCTCGTCGTTACGCCGCAACTCGATGTCTTCCAGGCAATGCCCCTCGCACAACGCGTTGTAGGCGATGTTGAGCACGTGATCGGATTCGTGATACGGGAGGTGAATCTTCAACAAATGCACTTTCTCGTCGATGGCGTCGATCAAACCAGACTCGCGGGCCAGCTTGTGAATCAGTCCGATACCGCCGTAGCTGATCGCC
>DATEYD010000212.1:0-2218 GCA_035583445.1 Minisyncoccota bacterium | reverse complement strand
ATCGGGATAGGAGGTAGCCCGCAGGACTACCCCCTCCCCACAGAACGGCTCGGACCGGCCAGGTAAGCCGCTCTTCGATCAGCAACCACGCCTTTTGGAGTGAGAGTTGGTGGTGCAACCTCCTGCAGCGAGATCAGCCCGATGCGATCGAACCACTTCCGGTTCAGCACGAATCGGACCTCCGTTCTCGCCACTGACTGCCATCGGTTCATCCGAACCCATGTCCGATGCGCTCGGTCGGACGCATACCCTGCTGCGATCATGATCCTTTGGAACTTCCTCGGGTTCTTCCATTTCTTCAGCTGCATCGACCTCAGCCGACTGCGTATCCATCCGTCAAGTTCTCCGAAGAGCTTCTTGAACTGTTGCACGCGGAAGTACTCGCCCCATCCGCGCAGGTACAGATTCAGCCGTTCGATCACCTGGTGCATCGCCCATCCGTTGTTCCGCCGCGTCAGCTCGCGCACTTTTTCCTTGAACTTCTCCCGTGATTTCTCGCTCACGCGAACCTTGTTCGCAAGAATCTGAAACGCGAGAAACTCCACGTTTCTCACCAGGGTCACTTCGCTTTTCTCCCTGTTCACGGGTAGTCTCAGCTCTTCTTCCAGGTACCGGGTGATATTCTCCATCACCCGTGAGGCCGCGCGCTCCGATCTCACCAGAATCACGAAGTCGTCTGCCCATCGGCAGTACTTCAGCCCTCGGCGTTCCAGTTCATAATCCATTTCGTTCAGCACGATGTTCGACAGCATCGGAGATAGCGGCGAGCCTTGCGGGCTGCCTTTCGTCGTCTTCTCGAACTTCCCCTCTACGATCACGCCGGCTTTCAGCGCTCGCGCCACCAACCTCACCAGCCGCTCATCCGCTATCTTCCGCCGAATGAGCCTCAGGATCAGATCGTGGGGGATTTCGTCGAAAAAACTCTTCAGGTCGACGGATGCGCACCATCCGAAGCCCTCTTCCACTATCCCTCGAACATGCTCGATGGCCTGGTGCTGGCTCTTCCCTCGGCGAAACCCAAAGTTCGATTCCGTAAACTCAGCGTCGAAAATTTCCTCGAATACCAGCGCGATACTCGCGCCGACGATTCGGTCCATCACGACGGGTATCCCGAGCTTCCTGAACTTCCCTTTCGCTCCTGCCTTGGGAATCAGCACCCTTCGTGCCGGTTTGAAGCGGTACTCCCCCGCTTCCAGCTTTCGGCGGATGATCGGGAACAGCTCTTCTTTGCTGCTCTCGAACCCCTCCACCGTCATGCGGTCGATCCCCGCTGCTCCGGCGTTCCTCTTCACTTGCTGCCACGCCTCCAGCAGTCGTCGCGGTTCACAGACCCTTTCCAGCACATGCTCCGCTTTCACCACTCAACTCCGTGACTCGTCCTTTCCATCGTGGTTACCGGGCGTCGGCGGCCTTGTGGGCTTCGAGCCGGGCGCCTGCCACCTCCTGGGTCTTTTCCCGTTCGGTATCCTCGAAAGGATTCGGTCGCCCCCGTGTGGTTTTCTGGCTCCTTCGCCTTCGCTCTTGGTCGGTCCTCGGTGGTCGTCACCATCGCCTTTCGTTCACGCCTTCCCCAACCCGCCTCGACGATCATGAGGGTCGCCGAGTTCGGCTTCCAGTGAGTCTCCAGTCCACGGGCTCGATGTGTGGTACCGTCGCAAGCGGCGGGTTCTCGGCCGATGTCCTTTCCACTCCCTCGTCCTCTCGGTCCGCAGGGTTTTCTCCTCCACTCCGTTACCGGGTTTCTCAGGCCCTGCCTCCTCGGTACTACGCGTGAATCTGCCACCCTCTGCCCCCTCCCCGCTTCGGGATCTCCTTATCGGGTGAGGTTTTCTACCCCAGTCAGCAGCACTCTGCGGCAGAGCAGGAGGGCTTCCCTGGGTAAGACGCACCGCCTCCCCAGATACCGTCCGGCTTCACATCGGTTCGGTCCACCGGATATCAGGTCTCGCTCTCTCAGGACTGCTCGACCTCCTCCCCAACGCCATGTAGCCGGTTCGCTGTTCGCTACGTACCCGGGTTCTGCCTCATACTTCCTCCGGACCCGACATCTCTGTCAGTGCCCTTGTCTTGTTGGCGTGGCTCTTCCGTCCGGTAACGGTGAGCGTTTTACTTCTGAACACCGTTCAGAAGGTCGGCGCGTGCGTCATGCCAGGCGCACCTAAACCACCCCCGGCTGAAGTCGGGGGGTTTGCGCTTGTCGGCTAAAGCCGACTGGGGC
>DATEYD010000211.1:0-1993 GCA_035583445.1 Minisyncoccota bacterium | reverse complement strand
CCCCCTCCCGCCGGGGCCGTGACGAAGTAAACCCCCGGCCCTCCCGGAAAGGAAACCGGGAAAGCCGGGGGCTCGGGGATTGCGGGAAACGGAATTAACGACGGAGCATCAACCCTACGGCACCCTCCGTATCATGCGCCAGAATTCCCACACGAACCCTACGGCGATCGCGCCGCCAGCGCCGCCGAACACGATGGGGATCCACAGCGGAGCGTTCACGGCGCTACTCCCGGTTCGGGATACCCGGTAACAGTCGGGTAACTTTCCCGGACCGTGTAGATAACCGTGTACTGAGTGATTCCGAGAAGGGCTAGGACAACCGCCGCGAGGGCGATAAGCGCGATATCGCCTCTAGTCACGCCGTCCCTTCCCCATTCTCATGCTCGAGCGGATTCGCGTCACGAATCGCGCGACGCGGACCCGAAGCTGAAAAGGAATGCTCTGCGCACGCGTCCATTTTCTGAGAAACGGAATTCCCGTCAACGTCGACAGTCGTCCCCACGAAACTCTGGGAACCGGGCTCGCCAGCCTTGAACGCATGACTTCCGGGGTCGCACCACAGTACGTTACTCATTCGCTCCACTTCCGTTCTCGGAATCATTCCCTCATGAAAGGCGTCATGCCCTACACGCCACGGATTCGGTATTAGGCGTTCGCTTCGCCCGTCCCGCCCATAGAATACCCTTCGCTCGTCCTGCGGCACCAACACGCGTTCCCCGAATCCACCGCACTCGAGGCATTGCCCCGCGTCGCTGTATCTGGCCACTTAATCAACCCCTCCGCAGTCCTCCACACAGCTATCGCAAGTTCCGTATCGGTGCACTACGCGCGCGTCGCAGTCGCACCATATGCACTGACAGGAATAGACGGCGGTCGAGCTCACAATCCCTACTCCGCCCAACGCGCGCAGAAATCGCAGACGTCGCCCTCCGCGTATACCGTCACCCTACATATCACTCCCGCGCACACCGGACAGGAACACGGAAACTGATTGTCGTTCACTGCGCGCCCTCCACATCCGGGTCTGGGTCGTCAATCAGCGGGTCGTTCTCTGCCATGTAGGCGGTCGTTTCCGCCCCGAGGTCCGAGGGTTCGAAGTACGGGTTACTCACGGGTCATCATCCTTCCGGTATCAGCCACTTACTACCAGTAGAGGTAAACGTACACTTGAGCGGGTTGCCGTCGCCGTCGACAGCCCTGGCGCCGACGGAGTATCCCCGGCAACTTGTTCCGGCATCCTTTACGGGAAGCTGCTTGCCACAGCCGGTCAAGAGCGTCCCCATGATTACCAGGATACTTACGGAGATGATTACCAGGATACTTACGGAGAATATGAAACGGTACACGAAACGGCCCTCTCTGTGACATGGACCCCTCCCCGGTCCGGCGCTGTAACTCTCGGACCGGGGAGGGGACTCTCTTGGACCCTACTCGGACGCCGCCTCCGGCGCGGACGCTGGCGGCTTGACCTGCCGGTCCCGCTTCTGCCGGTCGACAGCCCACACGGTGAGCTGCACGCCGAGCGTCTTTTTACCGTCAATCCTCAACTCGCGCTCTTTACGAACGGTGACGGGATTCGGAGTGCCGTCCGCGTGACGGTTCACCGCTCCGGCGTCGTTGAGGTCCCGGTAAACCCGGGCGAGTTCCTTGTTCACGGCGGGGTCGATCGTGCCGGTGGTCGGGTCTTTAGGGTCGTATGCGAGCATGAAAGCGATGCCCTTGTCACGCTTTCCCGCGAGGGTGAAAACGAGATCCGTAAAAGGGTTCTCGCGCGTCGGACGTCCTGGTCCTGCCTTGTGCTCCGGGATCGCTACTTCGGTGTACGTGTACTGAGACATGATGCCCCTTTCGGTTGTCGTGGTCTGAGTGGACACCGCGTCTGCCGGGTGGAGGTCCGGCAGGCACGGAATCCGATCAGCGGGTGGCAAGCCAGCTTAGCGTTATGCCTGTCTGTATGGCGATGAATCCCAGTGCTCCGAGCGATGCTGCGGTG
>DATEYD010000210.1:0-5138 GCA_035583445.1 Minisyncoccota bacterium | reverse complement strand
GTGTGCGAGGAGAAATCCTGGCGGCCTTATGCGACCGCCCGCTCGTACTTCCAGTACGTCTGCCATAGACCGCTGTGGTAGAGGCTGGCCAAGGCCATCATGGCTTCGGCATTGGATGTGTCCCATCTCATGCCGGGTCCTTTGAGCCGGTCGGTCAGCCTGCCACACAGCGATTCGGTGGGACCTGAACCACAGTCATACCCCAACTGGCGAAACCTCGGGTAATCCGTCATCGCCACACGCTTGCCGATGTAATCCCGCAGGGACTCCAAGGCCTCACGCTTGGGGCCGCTATGATGATGCCGTAGATACGAACTCAGTCGATCCAGCATGACCAGCGAGCCCTGCTCCCAGACATGGCCCATCATCTCCTCTCGCCACTGCCGGGCCTTGGTTGTGCCCTCGCCATAGAGCTCATGGCTGGTCTGGACCACGTGATCGCGAAGATGGTAATAGTCCAGGATGTGTTCCTCCAGCATGGGCAACTGCCGGCGGTACTGGTTGGCGATCCACTCGGCGCCATCCGATATGGCGTATTTGACCTTCGCCGCCGTCAAGCGAAGATGCCGGGCCTCCCGACGCATCAGATGCCCGACGACCTCGCAGTCGCCCGAGGTCCCCACCACATGACAGTGCGCCTTGTCCGGGTCATAGAACGTCAGGAGCTTGAACTCCTTGTACGGCCCGTCGCTGCCTTTTTTGGGCCGACCCACGTGGGCGGTCGAAGAACGCTCTTGTTCGATTCGCCTGGCCGACTCCGTGTCTCGACGCTTTTGCTTTTGCTGCTCGGTCACCATCGGGACCATCACCCCGTCGGTCCCTGTGATCAGCGTCCCGGCCGTGCAATCCGCCGCCGTAAAGGCCGGCAGTAAGGCCCCGCTTTGCTGAGCCGCGAGCACGCCGGTTCCCTGGTGCTCCGCAATCTCCCGAACCGTGCCGCCACTGATCGACAATTGTGCCGTGCGATGCAGATTGTCGCCGGCCACCTCGAAGGAACAGTGCAACGCCTCCCGACAGCACATCTCCCGAACGCCAGGGCTGAAGCGATGCTCCGTCAGCCCCAGCCACTGATCGGTCGGAATGACCGTGCCGCCCTGCGGCGACCAGTAGACCGTCCTACGCACGTTCAGACGGCCGTTGACGGTCAGGTGGGACGTCTGCTGCACGCCTTTGTTTCGCAGGCCTTGGGGCCGAGGGGGAAAAAGCCTCCTGCTGGTTCTGCAAGAGGCGGATCGCCTTGGCGTACATCTGTTCGCGAAATACAGCGTTGGCATCGCGAACCAGCTCTTCCGTGTCGGCAATGATGTGCCCATCCTTCGCGGCGTTCATCGCGGCAGCCACCTCTTGCACCAACTGCTCGAAATCCGCCGCCATCGCCTGCTTCAATTGCTCCACGCTAATCGGTTTGCCTTCCATGACTTAATCTCCTTTCTGTAAGGTTGTGAGCTTTCGCACTTTTTGAACAGGTAATGCCGATGTGGTATCCAGAGAAACATACCAACCTTCCGATGGGTGTTTTGGCAGACATCCGACAAGGAGGTTGGTATGGATACAACATCTACGGTATCGACTTGGGCCGCTCTGATCCAACAGTTTTTCCCCGCGTTCACAGTCCCGGGCGCTCAGATCTTCCTGGCTCTGGTCACCGGGTGGGTCCTGTGTACGGGCCGACGCACGATCACCGGCATGGTGCCCTTTGCCGATCCGGCGGGCCGGCATGCTCACGATGCCTTCCACCGCTTCTTGCCCGACGCCCGCTGGGACATGAACGTCTTGTGGAAGCTCCTGACCGTCCTGTTGGTCCAGACATTTGCCGCCTCCGGCGTGATCGAGTTGGACCTGGACGATACCCTCTTTCATCGCTGGGGCCGCAAGGTCGAGGGGGCCGGTTGGTGACGCGATGCGGTGCGGTCCACCCGCAAGCACACCGTGTACGCCTGGGGCCTGAATCTCGTGGTCGTGACCCTGCGAGTCTATCCGCCCTGGGGCGGCGAGCCGCTGGGGTTGCCGATCCTGATGCGGCTGCACGCCGATGGGTTTTACGCCACGTTGGCCGGTCGAGGTCTGGTTCGTATCCACCTGATCAGCCGGATGCGACGGGATGCCGTGCTCTACGAGCCCCTGTCGAAGACCTGCCGCAAGAAGGGCCAACGCGGTCGTCCCCGCATCAAAGGACGGCGACTGTCTACCCCCGAACAGATGGCTCGTCACGTCCGCTCGTGGCAAACGGTCACCACGACGGAACGGGGCAAGGTCAGGAAGCGTCTGGTCTACGCCAAGCCGGTGGTGTGGTACCGGGTCTCGAAGAAGCCCGTGTTGCTGGTCATCAGCCGGGACCCTGTGGGCAAAGAACGAGACGATTTCTTCTTCGGCACCGATGTGTCGTTGAAGCCGGCCCAGGTGATCGGGGGATTCGCCGGTCGCTGGAGTATCGAGGACACCTTCAAGAACACCAAACAGTTCGTGGGAGGCCAAGAGCCTCAGACGTGGAAGGGACAGGGGCCCGAGCGGGCGGCGATGTTGAGTCTGTGGCTGGGTTCGGTCGTGTGGCTGTGGTACCTGGGCTCCCAAGGCCGGGAGCACAGGATCACGGCTCCCCCCTGGTATCCGAAGAAGGAACGTCCCAGCTTCCAGGATGCATTGGCCAGTCTTCGGCGTTGCCTGTGGCGTCAGCGAATAATATCAATGTTCGGAAAACGACTCGGACATGACAAGAATCTCGAAGTCCTTTTCGCAGCCTTGGCAAAGGCTGCATAAGCCCTCGTCAAAAATGCGAAAGATCACAAGAAAGAAAAAGAAGCAAAAAGAAAGAAGATGCTACTACTACAGTATTCTACCTTACACCTTGTTGCGCAAAGAAGTTAAGCATTAAGGATATCCTGATCGTAGATATCGTCCTGGTAAGCTGAGAATATTGGCACTTTCTTGCGACAGCCTCCGTGGGACGGCATTGGGACATTAACGTCTTTCTGTTACGAGGTGTAAAGCACCCATCGAGGAACGGGACGAGCAAGGACACCGGCGTCTGACGGGTGGCCAAAGCAGCCGGACGGGCACACCGCAAGGCGGGGTGCTCTCGCCGCTGCTGGCAAACATCTACATGCACCGGTATCTGCGGTACTGGCGACAGCAAGGCAAGAGCGAGCAGTTTCGAGCGAAGGTCATCAACTATGCGGATGATTTTGTCATCCTCAGTCATGGCCATGCCGCTGAGGCACTGGCGTGGACGCGGGAGGTAATGACCAAGCTGAAGCTGACGCTCAACGAGACCAAGACCTGCATCCGGGATGCTCGGCAGGAGTCCTTTGACTTCCTGGGAGATACCTTCGGACGGGCGTGCTACCGCAAGACGGGCAGCCGCTATGACGCGGCCCAACCGTCGGCCAAGAGTGTGCGGCGGCTCAAGGAGAAGCTGCACGCGGTGCTCCAGCGGGGCAACGTCGCGCCGTAGCCGGACGTAGCGGCCCAAGCGAACCGCCTGTTGCGGGGCTGGGCGAACTACTTCTGCCATGACACACTCCGTAAGGCGTATCGGGCCATCGACAACTACACGTATGATCGTGTCGTGCGGTTCTTGAAGAAACGTCGCCAAGTGTCGTCGCGCGGCGCGGAGCAGTTCCCGGGAGAGGTTGTCTTCGGGGACTTGGGTATCCAACGGCTGCCGTCGTTGGCGTATGGCGACTGACCGTGGACCTTGACGGGAGGACCCGTCGGAGAGCCGGATGCGGCAAATCCGCACATCCGGTTCGATGAGCGGGGCCTGGAAACGGAGCAGGAATAAGCGATCCTGTTTATCTCTATCCACCGCGCCAGGTCTCGACTCTACCCTATTATCGACTGCTGTTATTGATGATTGTCGCCAATTGCCCTTACAGTGACAGCCAGGGAACAGGAGTTAGTTCGCCACCAGCAGGCAGGCGTGCTTCATCTTTGACCACGCCGGCTCGAAGCGGGGCCAGGGGACGGCGGCGAAGCCGTGGGCGGGGTCCATGATCAGGACCTGGCCAGGTGTGCAGCCGGCGATGACGACGAAGTGGTCCTTGCGCGGACTTAGCGCCCAGGCCAGGGCATCACAGGCGGGGCCGAGGACGGGCACGCCGTCAAAGAGGTACAGGTCGGTTGGCGGACGGATGGCACAGATCAGGGGTCTGCCTTTCGATATGTGCTCCTCGACTTCGCGGCGGGGTTCCGCGTCCATGGCGATGACGTAGGCCTTGAGCCCTTCGGCTTCGGCGATGGCTCGCAGTTCCAGGAGCAGGTACGGCCGCCGCCGGCGAGTCGGATACTTCTGGAGGATTTGGCGTTCCGGGATTTCGACATCCCAGTAGGCCAGGACACTCGACAGGCACGCCGGGCCGCACGTGGTATTCCTGCTCTGCCTGACGACTTCGACGGGGCAATACGTGAAGTCGCCGTACCGCCGCTGGAACGAGGGCTCGTTCGTGTTCATCGGCAACGAGCCGCAGCCTTCCACGAGAACGAAAGCCGCCAGCGCCAACAGCAGGGATAACGGGCGCAGATCACCAGTCAACTTGCGCGCGCAGCCCAAAGTCGGCACTACGGACCTCCCCATGGGCGTCTGATTCCGCCCATGGAAAACGCAGGACACTAATCGAGGTTGCCGGTGAGGTACAGGACGAGGAATACCACGCCGACCACGGCAAGGACGAGGACCACCCCGTCCCCCCCGGCGACGGTAGCCAGTTGATCTGCGTCCTGCGCCTGTTCGGCAGCGAGATCGGCATTCTCGGCGGGAGTCAACGGCTCTCTGGATACACTCCCGGCAAAAGCCGGCGCCGCGACCAACCAAATCATGCAAGCGAGCAGGAAATAAGGGATCTTCTTCGACATTCGTTTGCTCCTTGTACTGCTATTGCGTACAGCCTGCCGGCGGCCCGTCTTTGAGGCCGCCGACTCTTCGACCGGCACGATAATGCAGCGCCGCGAGAATTTCAAGCCCGCAGGGCGCAGATTCCAGGCCGAACGCGAAGTCATCCTACAGGGTGGGTGGCATCGTCAAGCGCAGCTTGGCGATGGCGATTTCCCCATGCGTAGGACCATCGCCAAGGCCTTCGGCGTTGATGATGCCACCCGACGTTCAGACTTCGCGATTGCGCTGGCACACATTCTTCAAGTGA
>DATEYD010000209.1:0-3627 GCA_035583445.1 Minisyncoccota bacterium | reverse complement strand
GGTTCGATGCAGCCGCGGAGGCGACGACCTCCCCCGACGGGTAAACGGAAGGCAACCCGGAATATGCCCGCCGTCGCTGGGGCGATACGCTGCGGACGATCTACGTCGCGCAGAGGAACGTCGACGCCTACGTCGCGCTGGCGGAGGAGACGGGGCTCACGGCGCAAGACTGCCACGCCGCCGCCACCCTTCTTGTCTCACGGCGCAAGCCCGAGGAGGCGCTTTCCTGGATGGAACGGGGAATCGACATCGCCGGGAAGGCGCCGCACGGGTCCGCGGGCGATTACGACCTCGTCAGACTCAAGCGGATGCTGCTCGACAGGCTTGGACGCGGGGGCGAAGCGCTCGAAGACGCCTGGGCCGAATACCGGAAACACCCGAACAAATATGCCTACGACGAACTGATGCAATTCGTCCCGAAGGCCGAGCGTGCGACCTGGCACCGGAAGGCCATCGAAGCAGCGGAGGGCGCTGACCTTTCCTCCCTCATCGGGCTGCTGCTGGAAACCGGGGAGATGGATCGACTCGCCGATCTCGTGCGCCGGAGCGCGGACGATGTCCTTGAGCAAGTGAGCCCCTATGCCACCGAGCCGGCGGCAACGAAGCTGGAGAAAAGATATCCGGACGCGGACGCCAGGCTGTGGCGCGCGCAGGGCATACGCATTGTTCAGGCAAAGAAGAGCAAGTACTACGACGCCGCGCTCTCGAACTTCGAGCGCGCGTTGCGCTGCTACAATAAGGCAGGACTTACCGCCGAGTGGGAGAAGACCGTGAGTCGGATCCGCGCCGAACACCATCGCAAGTACGGGTTCATGACCGGTTTCGAGAAGCTCGCCGCAGGTTTCGGGCCGAGCGACGAGCCGTCTTTCCTGGAGCGGGGCAGAGCCCGGTGGATCAAGCACAAGATGGATGACCGGTAGCAAGGCCGCCGACGGAGGGAAGGGGCACAAGGTCGGCGGAGGGTGGAGGAAGGACAGCGATGACCCGAGAAGGACGTGGTGACCGAAAGCTTGCCGAACTCGAAGAACTGATCGAGGAGATCACCGTCGACGCTTACGGTGACGACGAGATGCTTTGGGCGTTTCGGCAGGTCTTCGAAGACAATGTCGACTTGCCGTCCGACGGGTTCGTCATCGGCGAGCCGGTCTCGGTGATCGGGTTCGACTACGATGGAAACGAGCGCCGGGGGCTGACGGCCTTGTGTCGCCGGGAGGACGGCTCCGAGCACGCAGTGGCGGCTGCCGATATCGTGCTCCCGAAGAGATCGAATGGTGCCCGCTACGTGGCGGCGTATCGCAAATGGCTCGGCCTCGATCCGTACCCGCCCGACATTCCCGCAATCCGAAAACGGCGACATAAGGCCACCGCCGGCGATCTTGATCTCGGCCGGACTGTGGAGCTGGTCGCACTCTCGGTCAAGGCGAACGCCGCCCGATGCCGGTTGCCGGGAAGCGAACGGGTCGTCACGCTTCGCGCGAGCCGGTTGTGGGATGTCATCCCCGGCGAGATCGTCCTGGTCACGCCGCGCAAGAAGTGGATCTACGCCGGCCATCCGTACCTCTCCGGAGAGATCGAGTCCACGCGGCTGGACGTGCCCGCGCTCGGTCTCGTTCCGCTGAGGCTCGTGGAACAGGGCGTCTGGGATCCGGATAAGGAATACTGGGGCGAGGAAGGCGAGCCGATCGAGGAGTGGGCAAAGCCCATTATCGCCCGGGGACCGCGCCCGGCGTTCGAGATGGAACAGGTGCTGCCCGGCGAGGATCCTGTCGATCCGTTTGAGGACCCCATCCTACAGTCCAACGACCTGAAGGAGAGAGGCGACTTCGATGGAGCGTACAGGATTCTGATGGAACTTTGCCAGACCGACCTGCGCTGCCTCGACGCCCACGCCCATCTGGGCAACTTTGCTTTCGACACCAGGCCCGACGAGGCGATCCGGCATTACGAGATCGGCCTGCGTATCGGGGAACTGTCGCTCGGCGACGACTTTGAAGGAGTGCTGCCCTGGGGCCATGTTGAAAACCGCCCGTTTCTGCGTTGCATGCACGGCTTCGGGCTGTGTCTGTGGCGTATGGGTCGTTTCGAGGAAGCCGAGCGCGTCTTCGACAGGATGCTCTGGCTCAACCCGTCCGACAACCAGGGCGTGCGCTTCGTGATCGGGGAGGTCAAGGCGAGGGAGGCATGGAAAGAGGACCGGCAGGAACGGAATAGCCGCCGCTGAAGGGAAGCGAATGGCCAGGAAGAAAGAGAAGACGAACCGGAAGATGCAGGCGTGGATCGACGCGCGGAAGCGCCATCACCTGTCTCATGCCCACGTCCAGATGGCTCGCGAGCTTGGGATGAATCCGGAGAAGCTCGGCAAGCTCGACAACCACCGGCAGGAACCGTGGAAGATGCCGCTGCGGCAGTACATCGAGCATCTCTACCTCAAGAGGGTCGGCAGGCCTTGCCCCGACTCCGTTTTGTCCGTCGAGGATCGGTTGCGTCTCGAACGCGGGAAGAAAGAAGCGAGGCGTAAGGCCAAGAGGCGACCCGCCGCGGAGACGCCATGAGCGAGTACGAGACTATGGAAAGAATGACGACGGGAAACCGATTCAGGTCCTGCACGTTGCCTGCTATAGTCTACCCATAGAGAAACGTACGAAAGAATGGCTTCGGCAGGCCGATTACGACATGGATACGGCCGACTACATGCACCAGGGCGGACGGCATATCCATGCCGTTTTCATGTGCCCCCTGGCCGTCGAAAAGGCGCTGAAGGGGTGGTACTACGAGAAACGCCGGGAATTCCCGCCGAAGTCGCACAGCCTGGTTTTTTTGTTGAACGAGATCGGCATCAAGCCGCCGGAAGCGCATGGACGATTCATCGTAAGGCTGAGCGAGGCCAGCATTCCCACCCGCTATCCGGAACACCTGGCGAAGGTCGAGCGCGATTTCACCGGAGATATCGTCGCGGGCATTCTCGCCGGAGGCCGGGAGGTCATCCCATGGATAAAAACGCAGTTGTAGAAATCGTCGACCGGTTTCGCCGGGGCTTTGAGGCGCGGGGTATCCGTCCGCAAAAGGTCATCTTGTACGGATCGCACGCTACGGGTGTCGCCACGGCAGTGAGTGACATCGACGTGGTGGTCATTTCCAGCGATTTTTCCGGAAAGGGGTTCTGGGAGAGGGTAGAGGTCCTGTCCGACGTCATTTATGAGATATTTGCGCCGCTCGATGCCGTGGCGTTGACGCCGGACGAGTGGGAAGGGGGAGAGTCCTTCGTCGTCGACTTCGCCCGAAACGGAGAAGTCCTCTACGCAGCATAGCTCCTCGATGAATCGGCGCTCATCCCGAAGATCGCCCCGAAACCCGATCCCGGGACTCGAGTCGTGGCGGTTCGGGAGCGGCTTACGCCGGTTCGAGATTCGGGATCTCCCGGTCGAGATTCTGCGGTTCGAGACGGAAGAGCCATCCGGCTCCCTCGGGATCCCTTCCGGCCAGCTTGGGGTCCTTACGCACCGACGGATTGATTTCTATCACCCTGCCGGTCAGCGGTGAGTGCATGGTGTGTTCCACCGAATCTGCTGCCCGCACGACCCCGCAGACTCTCCCCTGTTCCAGCAAAGAGTCGAGCCGCGGGAACTG
>DATEYD010000208.1:0-1763 GCA_035583445.1 Minisyncoccota bacterium | reverse complement strand
GGCTCGCCATCTCTGGCTATTAAAGTGTTCTTGCCGCACGCCAAACATCTCCTGTAGATGGTCGCCACTTCTGGCACTATCAGCGGGAAATGCAAGCACCATTAGAATGTTTGATACATATTGGTTGTTCTGAATGGATACCGTCGCTGGCACATAGTTTGGGGGATACTCTCGATCTTGGTGGATAGAAAATGAAAAGGGGCATACCCTTCGGACGTTGACTTGGCAGACAACGGATACCGAAGGAGGAATGTATGCCCGAGCAAGAGTGTAGGACGGAACGGCAGGAGGCCGCAAGCATCGACGAGGTCAACGACCTCATCGAACGCACCGCGCGCCAGGGAGCCCAACGAATGCTTCAAGCCGCCTTGGAGCAGGAAGTGAAGGATCACCTGGAGCGCTACGCGCATTTTCAGACCGAGGAGGGACGGAGGCAGGTAGTGGCAAACGGCCACGCCCCTGAACGCACGATTCTCACCGGCGTAGGACCCTTGCGGCTGGCTCGTCCACGGGTCGACGAGCGCAAGGCAAGTGGTGCGAAGGAGTACGAGCGGTTCAGCAGCACGATCCTGCCGCGGTTTCTCAGGCGCACACCGACCTTGGAGGGAGCTCTGGCGACGTTGTACTTGAAGGGCATCAGCACCAACGACTTTCCCGTTGCCTTAGAAGCAATCCTGGGGGCGAAGGCCCAGGGGCTGTCAGCCTCGACGATCAGTCGGTTGAAGGCCGTGTGGGAGCGGGAGTACGAGGCGTGGCGCAAGCGGCCGCTGGGCTCGACGCAGTACGCGTATGTGTGGGCCGACGGGGTGTACTTCAACGTGCGCCTAGAGGATCAGCGCTCGTGCGTGCTGGTGCTCATCGGGGCCAACTTCAAGGGAGAGAAGGAGTTACTGGGGATCCGTGACGGCTACCGTGAAAGCGAACAAAGCTGGAAAGAGCTGTTGCTGGAGGTGAAGGATCGGGGGCTGGAGATCGATCCGAAGCTGGCGACCGCTGACGGAGGCCTAGGGTTCTGGAAGGCGCTACCCCAAGTCTACCCCACGACCAGAGCCCAGCGGTGCTGGGTGCACAAGACAGCGAACATTCTGGACAAGCTTCCAACGGGGATGCAGGGACGAGCGAAGGCGATGATCCACGACATCTATCGTGCGGAAAACAAGGACTCGGCGCTGAAGGCATACGCGCAGTTCCAGAAAGCCTTCCAGGACAAGTACCCCGAGGCGGTCGGCTGCCTGCGCAAGGACGAGGAGTCGCTGTTCACGTTCTACGACTTCCCCGCGGCGCACTGGCTTCACATCCGCAGCACGAACGTCATCGAGAGCCTGTTCGCAACGGTGAGGCTACGTACGGACAAGACGAAGGGCTGCGGAACCAGGCTGGCCACGCTCACGATGGTGTTCAAGCTCATGCAGGAGGCGCAGAGGAATTGGCGCAAGCTCGATGGTTCGCAGCACCTGCAGCTGGTTCACGAGGGTCGTCTATTTGTTGATGGTGTGCTTCAGGAGGAAGCGGTAGCGTAGAGAGAGATCCGATAGGGTATGCCTTCATCCACCAGGATTGACAGTACCCCTGGTGAACTCCGCGCCTAGCGGTTTCATGCGGTCGTACTCACGGCCCCTGCGTGAAATCCGCCTTCTTCACGAAGCTCAGAGCGGCGATGGTTTTACTATCTAGTGTCTCTATGTCGCTCTCGGGCTCGGCGCTTCCTTCCACAAGGATCTTAGTCGCTACTTCAGAGCGCTCCCGTTCTTGGCCAAGAACCG
>DATEYD010000207.1:0-1172 GCA_035583445.1 Minisyncoccota bacterium | reverse complement strand
CCTGTGCCTCTCCTGCGCACTCCGTGAACGAAGATGCCAGCAGTGCAGCGAGGAGATTGAGATACACATCGCGACGTGCTAGCTGAAAACGGGCCTTCGGCCCGTTTTCATTTCGTAACCAGCGCGATGAGATTCTCAAGGACTGCAGCGACCACGAGCGGTCCCATGCCGCCGGGAACTTTCGCAAGCACGCTGGTCTTCGTTTGAACGGATGCAACATCGACATCGCCTTTGCCTTGATGGAAGCCGAAATCGAACACCGCAGCACCGTCCTTGATCCATGTACCGGTCACCAATCCGGGGGCGCCCGCACCGCTCACGACGATGTCAGCCGCTGCGACGATTCGTTGGGGGTCCGGAGTATCGACGTCGACAACGTCGACCGTTGCCCCTTGCTGTCGGAGCCATTGTGCAACTGGACGACCGACGAGTTGGCCAGCACCGATGACGGCCGCACGAGCCCCCGCACACGGAATGGTATAGGTATCGAGCGCGTAGCGGAGCGCGACGACCGCCGGCGGGAGCACGGTCGCTGTATTGTGTTCAAATGCCGCCTCGTTCTTGGGATTCAGAGCGTCCACATCCTTCTCAAGAGGGATGAGCGCGAGCAATGCGTTGCGATCCCATGCATCAGGAATCGGGAGTTCGAGAAGAATTCCATGCACGTCGGGATCCGCCGTGAGAAATTTGAGTGTTTCTTCGGCCCGTTCGTTGCTTCCGACGAAATATGAGGAGAATTGGATGCCGATCGACTGCGCAGCTTTCTGTTTCAGGCGCACAAACGATGTAAGCGCCGTATCGCCTTCAACGCAAACAGCAGCGAGCTGGAGCTGCACGCCCAGTGCGTCAATTTGCGTGCGGATGCCCTCAAGAATTTCCCGTGCCAAACCCTTTCCATCAACAATCGTCGCAGACATATTAGAGGAACGGAATAATCTTGTCGGCACGAATAGCCCCTTGTCGGAGAATACGCGGCTGACGACCGGACAGATCGACGACCGTGGACGGTTCAGTGAGAGGCAAGACGCCGGCGTCCAATACTAGATCGGGTTGGGGCGCCGCCTTCGCGAACGATTCGGCGATGACTTTCGCATCGTTCGTCGGCTCGTGGCCGGAAAGATTCGCGGATGTTCCGGCCAACGGGTATCCCAGCTGCTGCAGGAGCGACTGGA
>DATEYD010000206.1:0-1451 GCA_035583445.1 Minisyncoccota bacterium | reverse complement strand
TCAGGACTATCCCGAGCCAGAATATGGGCATGCCGTAGAAGAACAGGCCGAACCCCGTGATGGCCATGTCGGGCACCTTGCCACGGCGTTTCGCGGCGATCTTCCCGAGCCATATGCCTACCATGAATGTGATGACTGAAGAGATGCCTAGCAGCAGGACCGTCCAGATGATCGCATTGCTGAGGACCTCCATCACTGGAAGTTCGTGGTAGAATGAAGTGCCCCAATCTCCGGTGAAGGTCGTGACGAAGTACTTGTAGAGCTGGACGTGCCTCGGCTCATCCAGGCCCATGAGGTCCACATACCTTTCATAGATCGCCATCGAGTTTGACGAGGGAACCCTTGGGACGTAAAGCAGCGCGGGGTCCCCCGGCATGACCCTGAAAAGCAGGAAGTTGACCAGCATTATCAGGAGTATCGTTATGAACGAGTTGAATGTCCGCTTTGCCAGCACTTTTCGAAATGATGCCACAGGAGCACCGTCCTTTCCACCATTGATGCATGTCTTTTGACAGTTGCGATTCAACCTGTCTGGATGTCTCTGCGAGGTCCTCCGGACAGATTAAATGGATAATGGGTTTTTTGGGGTTTCCGGGTCGCAGTCGCCCGTCTACGCCTGGGGCGGCGGCGGTTCCTCGGCCGGTGCCATGCCTTCCATGCCATGGAGCGCTTCGGGCGTGCCCTTGCCCTTCTTCCGCTTCATCAGGAGCATCGCCGCGACGACTACCGCGATCAGGAGGATCGCGATCCCGGCAACGAGCACGAGGCTGATGCCGGGTTCCGAGGCGACCGTCAGTTCCATGCTCTTCTTGTCGAGGGTCGGATCCGAATGGTCCATGCCATCGTCTGCAGTCGCATTGACGACGTAGTCGCCAGCCGCGTCATAGGCATGAGTGAACGTCACGACCTGGTCTGTCTTTGCCTCCAGGTCGACGGTCTCCTCGTCGGTCGTCCCGTCGCCGAACTCGATCACGACTGTGACGTTGTCGCCTTCTAAGTCGCTCACAGTGACGAGGAACGAGATGCTCTGGCCGATCTCGTACTCAGCCTGGTCTGGCGCAATCGCGAGCGCCTCGACCGTAGGCCCGTTGTTCGTCTCGGACACGCTCACGGTCGCGTTCGCGGTGATGTTATGGCCATTGCCATCGTCCACATGCAGGGCCAGCGTGAATGTGCCGACATCCATGTATGTGTGCGTCGCCGCATAGTCGTCGGCGGGATCGCCGCCAGGGGTCATGACCGTCTCGTCTCCCCAGTCGTACCAGACGGAGAGCTCATCGCCGTCATCGTCAGTCACCGACAGGGGCGCGTATGACCTAGACACATTGTACAATGCCGAGAACGAGGTCGGGAACTGTATTTCCGGAGCGGCATTCCCGGTCGGCTCCGAGACCACTATGTCGAATGAGGCCGACTCATTGAACTCTGCGTCATCAGCGTACACCGTCACG
>DATEYD010000205.1:0-1403 GCA_035583445.1 Minisyncoccota bacterium | reverse complement strand
GGAAGAGCAGGCTGCCTGGAACGATCGGAACAACCTGCCGCCCGACGGCATAGGTGATGGCATCGAGAGCCGTGAAGAAGCTACGGCTCTGGTCAGCCGGTACGAGCTGACCCTCCACAGCATGATCCTCAGCGCACGATTGGGGTTCACGATCAGCTACTGATCCTGCTGGCAGAAGGCAGGAATCGTGAGGGCCGTGTCGCTGCTGACTGGACCATGCCAGGATCGGACAGGGTGACTGCAATGGCAACGGGAGGCGAGAAAATGAGATCTAAAAAGGGTGCACGATGGGCCGGATCTGAGCTGCTCATCATGATTCTGTATGCTGTATTGATGCTCTCGTGCAGCTTCGGAGGAAATTGGGAGCTGACACCGGAAACATCCCCAAAATACACGATCTTCTACAGTCCCTCCGTGATGGCGGTTGTGGTTGATGGATCGGGGGATAAGTGGTTCGGCACGTCCGGTGGGGCGTGGTACCTCGACGACAAGGGGACCCCCTCGAACACGGCCGACGATACGGCGATCCTGTTCGGCGGGGAAGGGACTCCCCTCGAAGGTGATGTCAATGCAGTCGCCCTTGATGCATCGGGAGGGATGTGGTTTTGCACCTATTCGGGGGTCGTCTACCTCGACGACCATGGAACTCCCGATTACAAGAATGATGACACCTGGGCGACGTTCAGTTCTGAAAGCTACCGGGATGTCGCCATCGATCCGTCGGGAGCGAAATGGTTTCTGACGCCTATAAATCCCTATGGCGACGGCGTGCGCTGCCTGGACGACAATGGGACGCCCACCGATCCGAGTGACGATGCGTGGTGCACGTTCAGGAACACCGACGGTCTCGCTGGCAACTCCGTGAGGGACACGGCCATTGATGCATCCGGGGGCAAATGGTTCGCCTCCAGGGGCGGCGGCCTCAGCCATCTCGACGATCAGGGGACACCCACGAACAAGGCGGATGACACGTGGACGTTGTTCACGACGTCTGACGGACTGTTCAGCGCGAATGTCGCGGCGACGGCAAGCGACTCATCCGACGGGATATGGGTGGTGCTGGGGGTGGCTTGCTACCTCGACCATGCCGGAACCCCGTCGAACAAGACGGATGACGTGTGGACGATCCATCCGTTCGGCAGCGGACTGCTGACCAACAATGTGTCGACGGTGCGCATCGATTCGTCGGGAGGTGTGTGGATCGGCACGAACAACGGTGGGGCATGCTACCTCGACGATCATGGGACTTCCCGGGACAAGGCCGATGACTCCTGGGCGACATTCACGACCCTCGATGGGTTGGTCGGGAACAGGGTGTATGCGATCGCGGTTCGCGCCGCGGGAGGCGCGTGGTTCGGCACGCCGGACGGCGCGAGCTTCCTCGACGATCACGGGACTCCCGC
>DATEYD010000204.1:0-1060 GCA_035583445.1 Minisyncoccota bacterium | reverse complement strand
GACCGCATTCACCCCGCCGAGCTTCTTGTCCACGTACATCGTATGCAGAAGGGGCTGGTCGAACCCGGTCTGGAACTTGTTGGCGCAGATAAGGAATCGATACTCGGACTTCCCGAACTCCTTGGCCGTCTGCCGCTCTCCTATCGTCCTTTCCTTCCCGGCAGAGTTCATTCCTGATTCCGTATATGACTGTCCTCCGTCGGGCACACTCCCCGAGAAAGCCACGAGCGCCTTGAATGGCAGCCCCTTCTCTCTAAAATACCTGTCCACGGCCAATTTGTAGCGCACAGCATGCAGGCGTGACCGGGTCACGATCATCGCCTTAGCCCTGCCTCCTATCTCGTTCTGGACCTGGGCGGCGAAGTGCTCGACCATGATCCGTACCTTCTCATTGATGGCATGCGGATGGAGTCCTACGAACGACTTGAGAAGGTATTCCGCTTTTTTCTTGTCGTAGCGCGGATCGTCCTCGATCTTCTTGAGGAGCTGCCAATAGGCCTTGTAGGTCGTGTAGTTCCTGAGGACATCGAGGATGAATCCTTCCTCGATCGCCTGGCGCATGGTGTAAAGATGGAACGGCTCGAATTTTCCGTCCGCGCGCTTCGTCCCGAAGATCTCCAGAGTTTTCGCCTTGGGTGTGGCGGTGAAGGCGAACATCGAGAGGTTGGGCAGGCGGCCGCGCTTCTCCATCTCGGCCAGGATCGTGTTCTCGAGCTCTTCCTCGGGCGTCTGCGCCCCCGCTTCCTCCTTCTCCGCTTCCTCGAGGTTTCCCGAGGCCAGAACGGTCTTGAGACTCTTCGAGCTTTCCCCCGATTGCGACGAGTGGGCTTCGTCCACGATGACGGCGAAGCGGTGGCCGGGGAGCTCGCCGATCTCGCTCACGATGACGGGGAACTTCTGCAGGGTGGTCACGATGATTGTCTTCCCCGACTCGAGGGCCTGCTTGAGCTGGCGGGAGGTCGTGTCGATATTCTCGACGACACCCAGGGTCTGCTCGAACTGGCGCATTGTCGTCTGAAGCTGCCGGTCGAGGATGCGCCGGTCGGTGACGACGACGATC
>DATEYD010000203.1:0-1221 GCA_035583445.1 Minisyncoccota bacterium | reverse complement strand
GCTCTGATTCGTCACCGCTACAACTACGGAATGCCGACGATGATCACGACGGGGTGGACGCTCGATGCGATCGACGCGGAATACGGCGACGCCACCGTGCGCCGGTTCGTTGAGTGCCGAGGGAAGCGTGGGCCAGTGGTGGAGCTGCGTTGATGGCTGGTGGCAGCGACTACGAGATCCCGGACGACATCCAGGGACCGGACCGCTTGGCGATTCTGAGGCTCGATCCGATCTTGAGGCCGGCTGCTGTCAAGATCACGCGAAACGTGCGGGAGCGGGAGAGGCTCCGCAGGCCGATGGACCTCGACGCCCCGCCACCGAACTACCAGGACGTGGACAACGATGCGATCGACGGGAGGTACACATGAAGATCCGAGTTACGATCGATATCCAACGCGATGGAGCTCGACTCCTGCACCGCCTGCAGTTCGGTAGCGCGCAAGTTGAACCGACTGAAGCAGGACTGAGGAGCTTCCTGCTCAACGAAGTTGACGACTGCATCGTGGACCTGGTGGACGGACTCGAATGCAGGACCACGAGATGGGTCGAGGAGAGCGACGATAGCACGACCGACATCTTCAGCGTGCTCGACCCCGACGACGACTGGAAGCGGATGTTTGAGAGGGATTGATACTCGTGAAGTTCAAGCTGACGAAGAGCCAGATCCAGGAAGCCCTCGCGGAATACGTGCTGCGGAAGAGACCCCGCAACAACAAGGGGGTGTGGCATGCGGAAGTGGAGATCATCGGAACCGAGGACATGTCGGAGGTGCTGGGCGCCACCGTCACGTTGACAAGGGAAGACCCAGAGAGGAAACCATGAAGCGCTACGAACCGACGGTGCACTGGGACGAGCCTGAGAATCGAGGCAGTGTGAGGGTGACGACGAGACTGCAAGAGTCTCCCGCTGGCAGCGTCGTGAAGTGGGAGGACCATTGCACGAGCCGCCAGGATGACCGCGACACGATGCGAAATCTCGTTACTGATCGAAACGCCATCCATGCCGAGTTGAGGACGGCAAAGGACGACGCTCGGCGCATGCAGTCGACCATCGATGAGCTCGTGAAAGAGCCAAGTCGGCTCGATGATGAGCTGAGGGGTGTGACGGCAGAGCGCGATGTTCTGCGAAAGGAACGCGACGAGCTGCGGGAACAGCTCGCGCACTGGACTCACAATCATGGGTTGGAAGGGCAGGGTTGGCGCCGTACGAACAAGGAGCTGG
>DATEYD010000202.1:0-1103 GCA_035583445.1 Minisyncoccota bacterium | reverse complement strand
CCGTCCGGCGCGGAAACATCCGGCCCACGGTCTCGCTTATCATCACGGCTCACAATGAAGAAACGCGCATCCGCGAGAAGCTGGAGAACACGCTCAAGCTGGACTACCCCCGCGATGGCCTGCAGGTTCTGGTAGCATCCGACTGTTCCACCGATGCGACCGACAGGATCGTCGAGGATTTCCGTCCGCATGGGGTAGAGCTCGTCCGGTCACCCGAGCGGCGGGGCAAGGAGGCCGCCCAGCAACGAGCCGTCGCGGTGTCGCGCGGAGACGTCCTGGTTTTCTCGGACGCGGGAACCTTGCTCGACACCGATGCCCTCACGACAATCGTGTCGAGCTTCGCGGATCCGACGGTCGGGTGCGTGAGCAGCGTGGATCGAATTCTGGACAACGATGGGCGCGTGACGGGCGAGAACGCCTACGTCCGCTACGAAATGTTCCTACGGTCACTTGAGTCGCGCGTGAACTCCCTCGTCGGACTGAGCGGATCGTTCTTCGCCGCGCGCCACGAGGTATCCCACCCATGGCGATCCGATCTGCAGAGCGACTTCAATACGCTTCTGAACTCTATACGAAAGGGCTTGCGCGGCGTCTCCGACCGGGAGAGCATCGGATACTATCGGAACATCGCCTCCGAATCTCAGGAGTTCAATCGCAAGGTCCGGACCGTCGTGCGCGGCATCGCGGTCTTCATGAACAGCCTGCCCCTGCTGAATCCGGCCCGATACGGCCTTTTCGCTTGGCAACTCGTCAGTCACAAGCTGTGCCGCTGGCTCGTCCCGTTCTTTCTGACGTTTGCGCTGCTCGCCAACGGTCTCCTAGCTTTCGACAGTCGTTTTTTCTTCGTGCTGTTCTGGGCGCAACTTGCCGCATACGGCGTTGCTGTCCTTTATGTCTTGCGCGGCGCCGCTCCCCGTCAACGGTTGCTCAAGATCCCGTATTACTTCCTCATCGCCAATGCCGCCATTCTTGTCGCCTGGTATCGTTTCGCCAAGGGAGAGCGCTTTGCCGTCTGGCAACCCTCGACCCGGTGAGGGCCCGTCACATCCCCACCCGGTATCATCTTTGGAACGCGCCTAAATTCTTACCGCATGTCCCGGAGG
>DATEYD010000201.1:0-1053 GCA_035583445.1 Minisyncoccota bacterium | reverse complement strand
CGGGCTCGTACGTGATCTTCTCGTCGCCGTCCACCGTGCCGTTGTCGTCGAGATCGGTGCCGACCGTTACGGTTTCGATGTCGGGGGCATGATTCTTGATGAAGCCGGCCTGCTCGCCATGCACGGCGTTTCCGGCCTTGTCCCACGCCACGTAGTGGATCTCGAGGTTTCCGTCAGGGATGAGGAGCGTGTCGAGCTTGGCCCACCACTTCACATCGGACCCGACCTGGTTGAGGTCCATGTTGGGGTACGTTGCCCAGTCGATGACGAGCTTGCAGTCGGGATCGGTGGTGTAGTCCTCGGAGGTCTGCGATTCGCCGAACGGCGCCGACTCCTTGGCGACGAGGCCGCCCGTGGTGAGATCGATGACGTTCGCGCCGCGCACGAGGTAGACCTCGACCTTGTCGATGCCGCTCACGGAACCGGTGTCGGCGCACGTGCCCATGACCTGGGAGTAGTCATCGCCGACGTCCCCGTGCAGGTCCATCGGGTCGTGACCTTCGCTGAGGCCGGTGTAGAGGTTCTTGTTGGGATACTTGTTGTCGAGGTTAAGGGTGACGAGCCAGTTGTTGAAGTGCAGCGCGTCGTCCTGCAGCTTCACGACCATGCTGAGTGGGCCGTTTTTCTCGCTCAAGATGGCCGACGGTATCTGGGGGTCGGTGAGCGTGTTGATGGGCTTCTCGAGCAGGTAGGCGTCCGGAGTCCCTGTTGTGTACGTGCCGATCAGCTCGCCGCCATAGGTTTCCCCGTTGTCCAGTGAGAGCTTGATCGAGATGACAGCCGAATTGTCGCTCGCCGTCGCCTTGAGCACGATGGTGCCGCGTACGTACAGGTAGTCCCATGCCAGCTTGTCGACGCCGTTCACCTCGATCAGGGGGTTCTCGAGGCGCGGGATGGTCTGGTCGAGCGTGAAGGTGACGGTCTGGATGTTGCCGGACTTGCCGCCTAGGTCCCATGGCTGTATGTCGATCCGCAGCTTCCCATTGTGGACGAACGACGAAGGAAAGTACGCGCCGCCCGATTCGGTGACCTTGTAGAGGTTCTCGTCCCCGT
>DATEYD010000200.1:0-45175 GCA_035583445.1 Minisyncoccota bacterium | reverse complement strand
GAGCGTCGTGTGCAGGTCGTGCGGGAACGGCGCCAGGGCGCGGCATGCCTCGGCGATCTGCTCGAGATCGAAGTCCTGGGTCTCCTGGCTCTGGTGCGCGTGCACGATGGCGCGGAGCGTGCCGTAGAGGTACTCCAGCACGCGTTCGCTCGAATTCTTCTCGGTGAGCACCTCGCGGCGCAGACGATATATCGTCGTGCGGTGCCGGTTCATCACGTCGTCGTACTCAAGGACGTACTTGCGGGCATCGAAGTTGTGTCCTTCGATCTTGCTCTGCGCCGATTCGATGGCGCGGGAGACCAATCGGTTCTCGATGACGTCCTCGTCGGAGACGCCCAGCCGGTCCATGACGTTGCGGAGGCGATCGCCCGAGAAGATCCGGACGAGCTCGTCGCCCGTGGATACGAAGAACTGGGACATGCCCGGGTCCCCTTGGCGGCCCGCGCGTCCGCGAAGCTGGTCGTCGATGCGGCGGGCTTCGTGGCGCTCCGTGCCGAACACGCACAACCCGCCCGCTTCGATCACCGCAGCGGTGTCCCCCTCGTCGGCCGGGTTGCCGCCCAGGATGATGTCGACGCCTCGGCCGGCCATGTTGGTTGCGACCGTGACCGCTCCCCGCTTGCCCGCTTGGGCGATGATCTCCGCTTCGCGTTCATGGTTCTTGGCGTTGAGCACCTGATGGCGGACCCCGGCGCGCGTCAGCATCAACGACAGGAGCTCGTTCTTCTCGATGGAGACCGTGCCGACCAGGACCGGCTGCCCGGCGGCTTGCCGTTCCTTGACCGCGGCGGCCAACGCCCGGAACTTCCCTTCCTCGGTCTTGTAGATGCGGTCAGGAAGGTCGCGGCGGATGAGAGGCTTGTTGGTCGGGACCGCCATGACATCCAGGGTGTAGACCTTGTGGAACTCCTCGGCGGACGACAACGCGGTGCCGGTCATGCCGGCAAGCTTCGTATACAGGCGGAAATAGTTCTGGAAGGTGACGGTGGCCAGGGTACGGGACTCCCGCTGCACGGCGACCCCTTCCTTGGCCTCTACGGCCTGATGCAGGCCGTCGGACCACCGCCGGCCCGGCATCAAACGGCCGGTGAAGTCGTCGACGATGACGACCTCGCCGTCCTTGACCACGTAATCCTTATCGCGGTGGAAGAGGATGTAGGCGCGCAGCGCCTGCTCCAGGTGGTGCACGTAGCGCGTGCCCCCTTCGGCATAGAGATCCTTGATGCCCAGCTGGTACTGGACCTTGTCGATGCCGGCATCGGTGATGGAGACGGCCTTGAGCTTCTCGTCCACGTCGAAATCCTCGTTCTCCTTCAGGTGCGGCACGACCCGTGCGAACGTACGGTACAATTCGCCCGATTCCTCGTCCGGCGCGGAGATGATCAACGGGGTACGCGCCTCATCGATCAGGATCGAGTCCACCTCGTCGACGATGGCGTAGTGGTGGGTGTGCTCCGGACGCTGCGCCATCTGAGACACATCCAGGACCATGTTGTCGCGCAGGTAGTCGAACCCGAACTCGTTGTTCGTCCCGTAGGTGATGTCGGCGCCGTACGCCTGGTTCCGTGGGACCGGCCGAAGGAACTCGTGCACGACACGGAACGATCCGGTCGTGTCGCGCTCCTCGTCGAGCGCTTCCTTCTGCTGCGGGTTGACGTGCGCCGGATCGTACACGTACGCAGACTCATGGTTGAGCACGCCGATCGACAGGCCTAAGGCGTGATAGACCTGGCCCATCCAGGTCGCATCGCGCCGGGACAAATAATCGTTCACCGTGACCACGTGCGCGCCATGACCTTCCAATGCGTTCAAATACACCGGCAAGGTCGCGACGAGCGTCTTCCCTTCGCCGGTTACCATCTGCGCGATCTTCCCGCGGTGCAGGACGATGCCTCCCATGAGCTGCACGTCGAAATGACGTTTGCCGCTCACGCGACGGGACGCTTCGCGGACCGCCGCGAACGCCTCGGGCAGCAGGCCATCGAGCGTTTCCCCCTTCGTAAGCCTTCGGCGGAAATCCTCGGTCAGGCCTTTGAGCTCCCCGTCGGACAATGCCTGCATCTGCGGCTCGAGCGCGTTGATGGCCTCGACCAACGGGGACAACGACCGGATGTACCGGTCGTTGGGGTCGCCGAATATCTTCGTGAGCAGTGACATCTTACGCTTCGGTCGGCTTCCGCTCCTTCTCGGTAAGCCGTTCCTTGAATTTCTTCACCAGGATCTTCAGTTCTTCCTTCACGTCAACGATCGCCGCATGCATGTCGTAGTTCTTGGATTCCGCCCGCAGGAGGGTGCCATTGATGTCGATGTTCGCCTCCGCGTAGTAGATGGGGCCCGTCTGGTGGTGGGCGGACGGAATCCCGACCTCGATCCGCGCATGTACGGGTCCGACATCCCCCAAGAGCCGCTCGATATCACGCATTTTCTCCTCGATGAACGTCCGGAGCGGCCCATTGAGCTCCAGGTTCTGGGTACGGATATCGATCTGCATAATACCCCAGTATAGGCGATTTTTCGGCATGCTTCAAGCGGTTCCTACCGCGTGATCGGGGAGCCGGTCGTGTAGAAATTTGCCTCGGCAGGATTGACGATGAAGATGGCGTTCCAGTCCCGTCCGGATGCATCCCATTGGACCGGCGTGATGTCCAGCCAGTGCTTCGTGCCGTCCGGCCAGAGGGCGTAGACCGGCTCGGTGTCCACCGCCCGGACGTAGTTGGAGGTCGTGAACCGGTTGAACGTCGCATCGTCCACCGAATAGACCGGGCGATTCTGGAATCCGTAGAGTTCGAGCACGCCGTGGGGCAGGTAGCGGCGGTAGATGCCCCAGATGACGTAGACCTCGGGCTCGTTGTTGTGGCGGATGAGATCGCCGTCCCGCAGCTCGGTTGTCATGGGCAGCGCCGGCGTTTGGATCGCTTCGGTCGCGAACGACGCGGTCACGGATACCGCGGCGGTGGTCGCATCATTGTTTCCGATGGCGCGTTGGCTGCCGTGGAACGTGATGAAGGTCACCTCCGAAAGCGCCGTCCCATCCTGCGACGTCGGGATGCCCAATGTCGAACCCGAACAATATTGCACGCGATTGACCGACCCGTAGCGAGCGACTGCCGCGCAGTACCAGGTGCTTGCTTGGGGGGACAACTGGATCTGGAAATACGGGCGACTCGAGCCGGAGAGGTAGTAGGTCGTCCAGGTCGGTTCCCATTCCTGGATCGAGTAATTCGAAGCCACCGTCGAGGATTCGGTCACGGTCGAAGTGGTATTCGCCGAGACGCGGACCTGATTGAGCCCGTCCAGAACGTACCCGTACCGCGGATCCACCGATCGGTCGTTCAGGAACGAGGCGATTGCCCAATCAGCGAACACTTCGGGGAATCGTTCGCTCCGCCCGTTGGAGGACAGCCACGCGTTAATCGCCTCGACGCCGTTCTGGGGGGTATCGATGGTGGAGCGGATGATGTCGGACCCATATCGGTCGGCCAGGTAATGGGTGAACATTGAGATGACCGCGTAGTCCCCCGCTTCCCCATCCCACTGCACCAGCGAATTCCCGGGATCGCGCAGGAACGACTGCGTGCGGCGCTGCAGGTTGGAGCCTTGGAACGGCTGCGAGTACCCGGCAACGGTGATGCTGTATTCGGATCGGGCTTCATTCAGCCAGACATCGTCTTCGATCTCGCGGAGGATGTTCTTGTAGTACTGGGAGATGAGGTGCTGGAACTCATGCGCCAGAAAATCCCTGCCCCGCGTCGTCGTCAGGCCTTCGGTGGTCACATAGAACATCTCCCGGGCGTTGTATCCTTGGACCAATGACGTGGAATACGAATTCAGTGACATGAAGTACCCGCCAACCCCGGATTTCAGTTTCTCGACGGCAATCGTGACCCGGGGGTCCCCATCCACGCCCGGCGTATATTCCGGACCCCAGAATCCGGTCAGTTTCGGGTATACGGTGCCGTCGAAAACGCGGCCGAGCTCTTGGAGCGCGGAGCGGTATTCCTCGCGCTGGACGTACGACAACGTATCCCAATAGCGGTGGTCGACGTAGAAATATGCCTTATCGCTGATGGCCTGCAGGGATGCGGTAAAGTGCTCCGCGTCATCGGCGTCATAATCGGTGTTGGAACGGAAGGTCACCGTCTGCCCTAGGGAGTCGGCCGAGGCGAACGACGGGATCGCGAATAAGATGGCGATGGCGAGGAAAGAAAAGCGCCTCATTGTGCTCAGGATAGCACAGTGAGGCGCAGGACGCCTACGCGTCCGGATACTCGACAGGGTCTCGTGTGGGCCGGCGCTTATCCAGGACGATCTGCTTGTCGTGCTGGCTCACGTCAGCGACGGTCAATCCCTGGTCAGCCAGGAGCTGCTCGTTGTACGCGTACGCCGCGCGTAGGAACTTGAGCGCGAGGCGCATACGCTTGCCGCCCAGGGCGTAGCGCTCGACCAGCTCGCGAATCGTTTCGATGAAGGCCGCCATGTCCTTCGGGAAGCAGTAGCCCCCGAAGCCGCTGTAGCTGCCGTGGTCCACGTCCATCCAGGCGGGACCGATGCGCTGGTCCGCGGCGACAGCGCCCCGAATGTACTCGTAGCGCACCGGGGACTCGGACTTGATGGCCAGGTTGTACGCCACGTCCGCCAGGACGTTGGCAAACGTGACCTTCAGGGCGCCGAACACGTTGCTGGCGTACTTGGCCAGCTCCACCTCGGTGCTGTTCATGACCAGCTGGCCGCCGTAGATCGGCGTGTCCGGTCGCTGGAACAGCGCCTGCGGCAGCAGCTGGAGCACTTCGATCGCGTGCGGCAGGGACTGGCGCGTGACCCCGATGAGCTGGCGGTTGGGACGGATGAAGTCCGCCCACGCCTGCGACTCGGTCAGGAACTCCGGGCAGAACATCAGCTTCAGATCGCGACGATGGTCCTGGAGTCGTTGCGTCGTGCCCGGCGGGACCGTGCTCTTGATCACCACGATCTTGCCGGCCGGGAGCTTGTACACCACGGACTCGACGATGCTGGTGTTGCAGCTGCCGTCCGGGTCGGGCGGTGTCGGAACGCACACGAAGATGACGGTCGCTCGGGTCACGTCGTCGAAGAACCCGCGGGACGGATCGGTGTCGTAGCAGAACAGGTTCTCGCCGCGGCGATACCCTTGCTTCCCGAACCAGCGCCGGATCGGGTCGCCGACCATGCCCACGCCGACGATGCCGACAAAGGGACGGATCAACTCTCTCATGACACTACCTCTCCTGAAAAGGACGCCGGATAGTACCATGGGGGTACCCCTAGCACAATAGCGTATTTTTGACTATTTTTGCATTTTCTGCCATAATCTCAACTGCGTGATATGAAGAAACTCACTCTCCTTCTTTCCGATCTGGTCACCTTCTTTGCCGCGCTCTCCGTAACACTCTTACTGCGATACGGTCCCGGTGACTTTATGGCGCAGTATGATTTGCATGCGGTGCCGTTCTCGCTCCTCTTCCTCCTTTGGACGCTCTCGTTCTACATCACCAACCTCTACGAGAGCCGGCACCTTCGCAACGACATGGAGTTCTTCGGCCGTTTGGGACAAGCAGTGGTGGTCGCTGGGCTTTTATCGGTCGCGTTCTTCTACCTAATACCTTTGAATATCGCGCCGCGCACGAATCTGTTCATCTTCATTGCGGTGGAATCCCTTTTCATTGCTGGTGTCCGCGCCTTGTACAATCGTATCCTCGCCTCTGGATCCAAAAAACGCCTCCTAATCGTCGGCGCTACCGAGGAAGCCGTTGAACTTGCTCAATTGGTCGTGAACAACCCGCAATTGGGGTGGAGTGTGCGCGCGATTGTCCACCTAGGACAAGAGAACCTTATCCCGCATACAGAAGGACCGTGGCAACTGTTGGATGAGAATGCAGAGATTGCCTCCTTCATACGCGAGCACCGTATCGATGCCGTGGTCATTAGTCCGCAGGCATACGGACGAGATGACCTTATTGCGGCACTCTATGGAGCGATGGGTGAACGGGTAGATTTCTATTCCCTGGTGTCATTCTCGGAAGCGCTTACCGGACGCGTCCTACTCAATGCCATCGGCCAGCAGTGGTTCTTGGATAACATCGCCGAGAATTCAAAGAAGTCATACGAGCTCGTGAAGCGCGGGATGGATATTGGTTTTGGAATCTTTCTAGGCATTCCGACGCTGATCCTTCTGCCGATCATTGCTCTAGCTGTTAAATTGACGTCCCCTGGGCCGATCTTCTTCTACCAGGCGCGTACCGGTCGGGGTGGTATTCCGTTTTTTATCATCAAGTTCCGTACGATGCGTGCTGATGCTGAAGCAATGACCGGAGCGGTCTGGGCCACAACTGATGACCCGCGAACGACGCGAGTGGGTCGATTTCTGCGACGTACTCGTTTAGATGAATTGCCTCAACTCTGGAACATCCTGTGCGGTGAGATGTCGTTGGTCGGACCACGAGCTGAGCGTCCAGAGTTCGATGCAAAGCTTGTGGGACAGATCCCCTACTATCGAGAACGTTACCTCATTAAACCTGGTCTTTCAGGGTGGGCCCAAATCAATTATTCCTATGGAGCATCGGCACAGGACGCCCTGCGAAAACTGGAGTACGACCTATACTACATCAAGCACCGATCGATATCACTAGATATCGCGATCTTCCTGAAGACCGCTAGTATCGCGCTGCGGCGCGAGGGTCGCTAGTATTTCGTGATTAGGAGTTCTATTTGATTGGATAGGGTCCCGAATGAAATTCTACTCTCCCGCGCAGCAAAGAAACACAAAGGCCGAATAATTCGCAGTGCCAGTGTTTTTCCGAGCCATAGACCAAGAACTGCTTTGATAATCCCGACAAGTGGTCCCAGCACCAGGCTACGATAGCGAGTTCGAACAATAAGGTACTGCCCAATCCACTGTGAACAATCGAGTAGTGCCACGAGATCTGAACGAGAGTAGTGGCGGTGGAAGCCTTGAGCAAGCGTGTCGGTATACGTTGGATCCCGTTTCGTTTTGAACGAAATAAACCACCGATAGAGTCCCGGTAGCGACTGTCGCAGATAGTATTTCTGGTTGGCAGGATCGAGGAAAGAAAAAAGGCCTTTGTGAGGAACGGTTAGCACCAATGTCCCGCCGGATCGTAATACGCGATGTGCCTCTTTCAGTGCCGCATGCTCATCTCGTACATGCTCCAATACCTCGCTCATCAAAATGGCATCGAAATAATGGTCTGGAAATGGCAGAAGTCCAGCATCGGCAACAGAAAATACGATGTTATTATGCAACTGTGTTGCCTTTTTTATGGATGCGGCGTCCGTATCAACGCCATATACTTCCTGGGCTTTGCCAGCTAGACGAGCCGTGTCATAGCCGGAACTACAGCCAATATCTAATATTCTTTGGGTGCCATGGGGGATCCACTCAATCACCGATTGTCCGAAGTATCTCTCGGACATATGACTACGGTGTCACACCGAGTTGCTTGAGAACATCGTCAACTTCAGTACGGAATTTCGCGTCTGTGGATAGCGTCTTAGCGAATTGCAGCGTTTCAATGGCTTCACTGTACCGACCGACGTTCGCGTATGCGACACCCAATCGTGCCCGCATTGTCGCATTTGTGGGATTCTGCTGTACCCCGAGTTCGAAAAGCGGGACGATCCTCTCCGGAGTACCGACTCTCAGGTACATGACCGCTAACATTTGAGCATTAGCTTCCGATATCGTGAACCCCTTCTCGAGTGCAGTTTCCGCATATCCAATTGCTTCTGTAGTGCCAGCTAAATCATTTTCTTCTTCAGCCAGCTGTCCGCGAGAGACAGCCATATACCACCAGGTAATCCCAACTGCAGGTTGGAGATCTTTAGCCTTAGTAAACCACTCGAGCGCCATATCCGGTTCCTCCTTGTTGAGATATGCCTGAGCCATCTCGTAGTATGTGCGCACGAAAGTCGGCGAGATATCGAGTGCCTTGCGAACATAATCAATCGCTATGTCATTATGCTCACTCGCTGGGTCATCCTTTCCAAGAATTATATGGAGACGAGCAAGATACAAGAGAGGAAGGTAGTCGGGTGGGTTCTCGCGAACATTCACTTCAACTGCCACAATCGCCTCATGTGCGATGTTAGGGAAGTCCTTGATCTGTCCGATATTGGATGCGGTGGAGACATCCAGAATATACTGGGCGAATTTATGTCTGAATTCGTACCGACCAGGTGTGTTGTACGCGATTGCTTCACGATACTTGTCTATCGATTTGTAGAAATCCCCCTCCCAGCCAGCGACAATTGCGCGTGTGGTTGCGTAATTCGCACGAGTAGGCATAACCGCCGTGGTCCAAATAAGGATGAGGGCGCCGATTGTCAGCAACCCACCCACAGCAGTATGACCGCCGCGCCAGCGCGGAGCATGTATCTTGTCTGTTAACGGAGAAGCAATACCTTGGTGCATGGCAATCGCAAAACCCATAAGCATGAAGAACGTGATATAGTTCGCCGAGGTATCGAATATGAAGCTGTTGTGAATCATGTAGGCAATCACCATTGCAGTGAATCCGATGCCAAGCACTCGTTCGTCTCCTCCCTTTCGTATTAATTTGGCAAACGTCCAGAATAGAACAGCAAAAAGTGCGAGATAACTCGCCAGACCAACAATACCCATCGTCACAAGCACTTCCACGAAGTTGTTGTGCGCTCGATCGAAGAACGTTTCTGCACCCGGCCCCTGGAAATGCAGTGGATTGAAGAAATGGGAGAACGGCACATTGAAATTCTCTGGACCCCATCCAAAAACAATCGATTTCGGCGTTTCTAACCAGCCTTGAAGTCCGGACTCCCACGTCCAAAATCGAGTCTGAACGGTATATGTCTGGCTCGAGAAATCGGTTATGCGGGTCAGGTATCCGGAATTCTTCACGAATGCAGTGTCTCGCAGCATCACTGCTAAGAAGACGAACGCTACACCCGCGCCAAGGAGTCCAATCAATGCATTACGCGCTCTTCGACTTCGATAAAGCGCACTCCACAAGAGAACAAATACGACAGTTGATACCGCAATCGCCAAGAGAGAGCCACGAACTCCGGTCATTATTGCAGCGAGAAAGGAAATACATGCTGCGATGATATAGAATATCCGCGCATAACCAACACCCACACAGATCAGGTATGTGCCGTAGACCACAACACCAAAGGGAATAACCCACAATCCCTGCGCACTAAAGGCTAATGCAATCACGAACACCGCAAGAAGACCTACTCCCACCAATTTAAACCCGACGCGCGTTGACGGATGAGATACAACCGTCACTGGTCCGTGTCGCGTAAAGAAAAGTGAGGTAAGTGCAAGCCATGCAACAAGAATCTCGTAGCCAGCGAATAACGCAGCGTTACCAATCGTACCGAATGGACGCGTGCGATTGCCCGAACCAAGAATGAAACTCCAATCGGTCTTCTGTAAGAACCCATAAATGGCTGATATAACTCCGACCGATACTATGAGATCGAGGAGTGTTTGCCAGTGTTCACGAGTCCGCAGAACCGATATGGCAATGATGTAGAAAACAAAATAATGCCAGAACGTGAAGAGGCCACCCATACGTTCGAGCGTCCCCCACCAAGATTGGGAGAATGCCGATGATGTGAACGCGGTCAGCGTGAAAACCAGGGTGAACGCTAGAAACGCCCAAGTGAATGGATTCCCCTTGGGACGGTACTCGGGTTGTCGCCAGACAAGGAGAATGTAGGCGACAGCCATTATCTCAACAAGTGCCCGAAAAACGATGACTTTTCCGAAGTGGAATGGGCTTATGAATTGTGAGAAAATTACCAACGGAATCAACGCGGAGATATAGACAGCCCACCGAAGCCATTTAGCAAGTATTTGTTCGTTCATGGTAGCTGGTACTATATGACAACTTGCACTATTTTTCCAGATTCCTTCCGTAATTCACGTAAGAGATAGATGAAAGAGCCGAGGTGTGCCGCACCGTACCAGAGCGTAACCATCGCCACGCCACCCCAAGTGCCGAACCGGTGTACCAGCCAAAGGCCGAGTGGCACGCCGATGCCGAGAACGAACAGGTTGATCATGACCGAGACGCGTACCCGGTTTAGCGCTCGCCACATTGGCCCCAGACCGATGCCAAGACCGAAGATCACTCCATAGAGGATCAATCCATAGACCAACGGCACGCCGTCCATGTATACGCGGCCATACAGCAGTAGAAACACCCAGTGTCCGACCAGTGCTGCAAACGCCGTAACGGCCCCGGCGATGACCATGCCCATCAGTGATACGCGTATGAACGCCGAACGAAGCCGTTCGGGAGAAGTGACCTGTACACGCGCAAATTCCGTGTTTAATAGGATCGATACCGGCCCAAGAACTGCCATGCCCGTATTGAGGTAGCCAAAGGCGAGTTTGAAGAATGCAACATTTGCGATTGGAACATACAGACCGACTATGGCGATGGGAAGCGCTTGATACAGCATCCCGAAATTCCGGTCTAACCACACCCATGCCCCACGCGAAAAGTGGATGCGCCAGGGAATGCTGCGGGCGCGTAAGACAATGCTACGAAGAGTCGGTATGAACCGATCGCTCGAGCGTACCCAGACAAAGATGGGAATAACAGTGACCGCCATAATTAGTGCGCCGATCAAATGTCCGATTGAAGCACCGAGCACGCTAAGACCGCCAATTGTCAGAACGACGGCCACGATATAGCGAACAAGCATGTCGGAAAGAGTCAGCAACGCGAGCACATTGATGCGGCCAACTACTTGTGCGGCCACTTGTGTGACCGATAATATGGAGGACGATACAAGTGATGCGGCGAGGATGACCCCAGCAAAGGCGCCTATAGCGGCATTGCCATACAGATTGGTCGTGACTAACGGTAAAAAAATGACGACAAGTATGACAAAAACGACGGATACTCCGATCCATTTCGCCCAGTATGCAAATCCCGTGAGGATCTCGCCAGCATCACCGCGAGAATGGCCACGTGCGATGACCGGCATGAGCGCATCCTGGAATCCGGATGCAAGAGCGATGCTGGCGACTGATGCGATGGAAAAAGCGAGTGAGTACTGGCCGAAAAGGTCCGGCTTCAATACACGCGCCAGAATGACACCGGCCAATGATTGGATTACGCTCGCGGCTCCGCCCGCGATTTGCATAGTGACCGCCTTGCGCACAAATGCATGCGCTGTCAGCCATGAGAGTTTTTCCTTAATGCGTATCATGGAACGGAAATAGACTCGCGACAGTCATAAATCGTACTCGTGATAGCTCCATCTCGTTCGGAGAAGACAATTGGACATTGTTGCCAGAACTTGACGTATCGGTTATCAGCCGCGAGAGCTGGGATATCTATGACAAGGTAGTGCCCGCGAAACGCGCGAAGGATGTCCGTATAGCTCGCTGCAAATTTCGGCGCCGCATAGAGTCGCCGTTCATATTTCCCCAGTCGTTGAAGCTCGAACGAACCAATATCATTATATGTGATTACTTTAGTGATTGACGGAGTCCGACCAATATATATCATTGCCTGTTCAAGGAGTTGCTGAGCGCTGCCGTTGAATAGCCCGAATTGATATTCCTCGACGAACAAGACACAATATGCCACCGAAACGCCGATGATGATTGTAATGGCGACCATGTGTCCCTTATGGCGAAAAAATACGAATAGCGCGGCTAATACAGCAGCTGTCCATGCAAAACCTACAGAAAGCCAAGATACATAGAATCCCAGCGGACCCGAACCGCCAGTAAATGGCATCAGAAATGTCCAATGACCAGTCACTACAGAGCGAAACCACTCTTCCTTCGGGTACTGGGGGACGACGGCGACAGGAATCAATTGCAGAGCGATGAGACCGGCTCCAGCAACCAGTACAATGATGAGTGCCCTTGAATCGAACCGGATATGGGAATAAACATCAGCGATCGCTGCACCAGCAATTGCACAAAGAGGAACGATAAGAATCAAGAGATACCTATCCAGCGCTCCCCTAGAAAAGTCGAAAAGAACGACGTAAAAGAACAGGGCAAAGCCAAGAAAAAGGATAAATGGACGCAAGGCAATGAGTCGCGCCCTACGGAGGAAGAACGACGGAAGCACGAGCATGGGCGATAAATAAAGGAGTGTTTTGACCACCTGGATCGTTATCTGAAGCCAGCTCCTGTGCAATGTTATGAATGTTAATGTATAGGAGAACACAAGCGAGCCGGAATAGCTCTGCGTCAGCAGTCTGCCAAAATACATGCCCATAGCTACAAGCAGGAGAACTGCTAACCAATAACCTGCGTAGGTAATCCAGAACGACAACGCCTTCCAGCGTATTCGGTTGAGGATGAGAAATTCGATTCCGAGTGCACCGACTGCGACCACGAAACTCAATTTCGTGAGCAGACCAACAATTACAATTGTAGTCCCCAGGATCGCCCATATTCTCTTTTCCCCTTGTATCGAAGCATCCCGATAACGGTCGAGTGCGAAGAGTGTAAGTAGGAACAAGAACGGAAGCCATTGGCCGTCCACGTCGATAATAAGGGATCCGAGAACCGAAGCGAATGAAATCGCAAATAGTGCCGCAGTTATATATGCGGCTCGAATCCCCACGCGCCGTTTGACGATAGCCCAGAGAAGAAGAAGATTCACTGCACCGAATACGAACGGAACTAGACGAAGATGTGTTTGGCCAACAAGCGCCTTACCGACAAAATAGATCAGGGAACTGAACGGGGGATGCGGATCAAGTTGCGTATGCCCTAGAATGCCGACGACCCAATCAAGTTCATCCTGATAATACGGTATATCCAGGCCCCCGACGCGGAAAGTCGCATAAAGGGCAATCAGCGCAAGAAGCGGGATCAGGTATTTTTTCATACGCTTTGCGTTGCCACACCCACTATTGTCGCCCCAAATGGGATGTCGCCCAGACGTAACACGTATTTTTCCGCAGCAAGTAGCTGGTACAGCATGGAATTAACGACGTGAGGTGGACGTACAAAATCGTGTGTTCTTTTCCCAAGTGCCTTCTTTATCTTACGTAGCAGGAATAGTGGAAGCACAAACAGCGGCTGTAGGTATGATACCTGCTGACACATGAAGCCACTTTGTTTAAGTTTTGTACGGATTTCGCTTCGGGTATAGCGGCGTTTGTGTCCGAATAAGTCATCATTGTCGCCCCAGAGGAATTGGTATGCTGGCACACTGAAGAACAGGATGCCGCCAGGCTTAAGCACGCGACGTATCTCGCGAAGAGCGCCAAGATCATCTTCGACGTGTTCGACGATGTCTATCGCCGTCACAATGTCAAACATCGCATCAGGATATGGGATGTGTTCCACGTCTGCAACCCGCAATTCGGTAAATCCCCGACCTGCGGCGATTCTCACCGCATCCGGAGATGGATCGATGCCGTAGGTCCTACCGAATGGTAAAAGAAGATCAACAATGTTGCCCGGTCCACACCCTACATCAAGGAGCGAAAGCTCGGATGAACCAATGCGATGAAGATTCCGCCTTACCAAGTCGATGATGACGTCGTATTTTGAACCGAGCCACCAATAATTCCTGCCAAGGCTTGCATATTGTTCCTGTTCAGCTTGGTACATAGGATTCAGCGCCGCCAATGAAAGAGGATATCATAGCGTTATATGTTCGTCTACCGGTATGAATTGATTTTTCCAAGAAGATATTGTATTCTCAAAGCCATGAAAACGGCGCTTGTTTGCGGAGCCGGTGGGTTTATCGGCCACCACCTGGTGGTCCGATTGCAGCGTGAGGGGTACTGGGTACGGGGAGTCGATCTCAAATACCCCGAGTTCAGCCCCACTGTTGCCGATGAATTCATTATCGGCGATCTTCGCGATCAAGACGTGTGCCAGAACGTGCTCAACGGTTTCTTTGATGAGGTATATCAGCTTGCCGCAGATATGGGCGGTGCCGGATATATCTTCACCGGAGAGCATGATGCCGATGTGATGCACAATTCGGCAACCATCAACCTGAACATCGTCGATCTTGCCGCAAAGCACCGTGTCGGAAAGATTTTCTATTCGTCTTCCGCTTGTATCTATCCAAAACATAACCAGGAAGATCCGACGAATCCGAAGTGCTCGGAATCATCGGCGTATCCAGCAGCACCCGATAGTGAGTACGGATGGGAAAAACTTTTCAGCGAACGATTATACCTTGCGTATCAGCGAAATGTTGGCTTGAACGTGAAGATAGCCCGTTTTCATAATATATTTGGGTCTGAAGGCACCTGGAGGGGCGGACGTGAGAAGGCCCCTGCAGCGCTTTGCCGAAAGATCGCTGAGGCGCCGGATGGCGGCGAGATAAAAATTTGGGGCGATGGACAGCAAACTCGTTCATTCCTCTATATCGACGAGTGCTTAGAAGCTGTCCGGCGCCTCATGAATTCCGATTTCCATGGTCCGGTGAACATAGGTTCTGAGGAGATGGTCACCATTAATCAACTTGCGAACATGATCGCCGACATTGCCGGTAAGCGAATCTCGATCAGGCATATTGAGGGACCGCTGGGAGTCCGCGGGAGGAATTCTGACAATCATCTCATCCGTGCAAAACTCGGATGGGCTCCGAGCGTGTCTCTCCGAACAGGTCTCCTCACTACATATCGTTGGGTCGCCGCACGTGTCACGTAACATCTGCTACATCAATCTTGCGAGCAACGTCCCAGCCCGGGACGTCCCTTATATCACCGGGCTTTGTGCGCGCGGCGTCGCGGTGAACGAGTTCTGTGTTTCGGCCCCGGGATTCTGCAAGTACGTGAAGTTATGGCATATTCTGCGCGATCGACGTAATGAATGGGACTTGGTGTGGATCGGTTTTTCCGGCCATTTGCTTCCGCCGCTTGTTCGTCTCGCTATCCGTGCCCCCGTGGTGTTCAATGCGGCGCATTCACTCTACGAAGGCATCGTGGTCTCGCGCGGCAGACGGAACCTGCGCAATTTCTGGGGAGCCGTGCCGTGGTTTATCGATTTTATCGGCTTCCGGTGCGTAGATCGTATTCTCGTCGAGACGAATTCGCAGATCCGATACTGTTCCCGGCTGTTCGCGTTACCAGAGCAGAAATTCATCCGTGCATGGCATGGTACGAACGAGAAGGTGTTCCATCCCGACCCCGACGTGAAAAAACTATCCCACTTCACGGTGTTGTTTAGGGGTGCATTCCTTCCTGAATCTGGCATAATGGTGCTCGCTGAGGCCGCGCGTTTACTCAAGCAAGGAGACGTCAGATTCCGTATTATCGGCAATGGAGTGTTGGCACCACGGCTCGAGCGGTTCCTCGTGGAATACCCACTACCGAATGTAGAATGGATCGGGGAACGTCTGTCGGACAATGACTTGCGCACGAAGATGCTGGAGTGCCACCTGTCACTTGGCCAACTCGCCGACCACCCACGCCTCTTGCGAACCATCCCACATAAAGCGTACGAAAGCATCGCGATGGGGCTCCCCTATCTGACAGCACGGAATCCCGGCATCCTAGAGTTGCTGCATGAGGGCGAAACATGCCTTTGTTTTACCCCCGGAGACGCGGATGATCTTGCCCGAACAATCCTCGCATCACGGAACGACCGTATCACGCTGGATGCAGTGGCACATCGGGCAAGCGAATTCTTTCGCGGTCAACTTACCGCAGAACGGCTGACGAAGCACCTCATCGAGGAACTTCGTTCCCTCGGGATCGCCAGTTGACCAATCTGCGCCAAATCTTGAACAGGACGGCTCGAACGTTGCCCATGTTGGCCGGGAAAATACGGAAGAACTTCGGGATCGGTTGGAAGCCGTCTAAATCGATGCCGTGCCAGAATAGTTTACGCTTGCCCGTGAACACGAGTGTGCCGTCGTAGAGCTGGAAAGCATCCATAAGAGAACTCCTGTCAGCGAAGAGCGTCTCAACACTGTTGTCAGAAACCCCCACAAGCGGGAAAAGATCTTCCCGCACGAAAAAAGCGTTCAATGACGTCGTAGCAATCAACTCATACCCCTTGCGCTTTCCAAGTTCCACAAGGGCGCGCAGGGAATTTCCCTGATTGATTTGGGGATTTTTCGGCTGCACGAAAGAAATATGGGGTGCAATGGTCGGGTTATACTCGATAACCACAAGCGAGGAACGATACAAGCAAGATGCCTCCCACACATGATAATCGTTTCCGTCAATATCAATACTTAGTATGCCGAAATCCTTCGGAATGGGGGTCGTTGCCAGTAAGCTGTCCAAGTCCGTAAGAGGTTGGAATCCGACAAAAGCGCATATCGGGTATGCTTTTGGATTGCCCGAATAGGTCTTTTTGAGTTCTTTGAACCGTTCTGGAGAACCTTCAATGAAGACACCCGACCAACCTTGCTCCATGAGAGCATGGGTATTACTGAGATGGATGCCATCCCAGGCTCCGAATTCAGCACACCACTTCGGTATAGGCCCGATTAGATCGAGGATCCTCGCGATGATCCCATCTTCTCCCCGCTGCGAGTAGGTGTTCCTTGCATATGCGCTCAGTGTTTCCATGGATAATACCTATCGGGCTTCAGCTTCAAGGTTCAAGCTGATAAGCACGGAGCGATCCCCGATCGGCATGATACGAGCGGATTTGTCGCTGAAATCATGATACCGCGCGGTAGCAGGGTCCCAGGTGCGAATGTTCGTGAACCCGACTTCGCCGAGCAGCGTGCGAGCATACGCCTCATTCCAGATTGAGTAGTGGTTGTCGTATGGCGGCCCCTGGCCCATCAATTGGTTCACGATGGAATCCACCTGATTGCCAGCCGAACGGTACACTTCAAGTAAAATATCGAAGTCCGGCACGGAGAATCGGAAGATGCCATCGGATTTGAGCACTCGGCGCCACTCGCAAAGTATGGACCGCAATTCGGATCGGGGGATATGCTCAAGAACGTGACACGCATACAACAGGTCTACGCTCTGGTCGGCGAACATCGGCAATGTTCTGATATCGTGAACATAATGAATGTTCGCCAGCGGTCGGATATCCACATTGATATAGCCGGGGCCTGAACGTTCCCCACATCCGAGATTCACAAGTATCTGACCGTTGTGGGACATTCTAGGAGCTCGCAACCGCCGCCGTTGATAGAGAAGGAACACGTGCAGGGCTTGCCGGATCCTACGAACAACACCGAGGATTCCGATGTTTTGCAACAATTTCCTAAATGCTTGCTTCATCGTTCGAGGTAATTCCGACATCGGGACGGACATTCATGACGAGGACACGGTCGTAGAGATCCTCAACCGGTCTTTCGTATCTCGTAATATTAAACGACTGGCCATCCCCGTATTGCAGGAATAGGATCCTCGCGAGACCGAGAATCGGACAAACGATGTAATAGAATACGCGACTCCCGAGGGTGAATCGAAAGTCCTTGTCCTGAAATAGTGGATTTGCCTTTAATTCGTAGGCCGTCCGATAAGTCAAATCCTCGAGAACCGCCACTTTGTAGGGATTGTGATATGAAACCAGGCAGTCCTCCACGAAGTCGGCATGGGCGAAACTAATGAGCACGTCGCGGGAAGGAATGCGGCATCTCCGGATACTGACAGCGGCCGTAAAATACTTCAGTATATGCCATGGTCTCAGGCGGAAAAAGAGTCGCGGAAAGAATTGCATTTCGTCCACATCCGCAAGAATTGAGGGTGTCAGCACATTGTTGATACCCAGCTGGACCAATCGATGGTGTCGAATGACTAACAAGATAACGCGTCTGTTCGGGTCGATACCTTTGACCAGTCTCGAAATGCCCGCAACGGGCAGACTGAATTGCGGACCATGTATCACCATCCATACGTCCCCCATGTGTTCGGCAAGAATGCCAGTTAGTATTCCAGTAAGTTTATCCCTCACATTCCTCGTTATCCGATTCTGAACGGGAGCATGAAGAATATCTTCGAGAAGAATACTCTCGGAACCCACCTCTCGATCCTCGATGGTGGCGATGAACGAGTCCAGAAAGACATTTTTGAATATCCTTATGAACAAAAAAGCATTAAGACCCATCAGGTATGCCGTGTGGCATGAAGTCGAGTTCACGGCAAACACGCACCGGATGTCATTGTAGTGTTCGTCAAGATATACCTCGGAAGTAGTCGATTCTTTAACGATATGAAAACCGCCAAGGTTAAGTTTCTCGATCTCGCTCGTATCCGCCGGATGTGGTTTGTACCAGAGAGAGCATTCCGGGTAATTCTTCCTGATATAATCCAGACAACGGTTCGTCAGTTCGATATAGCCGACAATGTCGGTGCCTTTGGGAAAGGCCTTCAGCGCATTACCGAAAAATATGACCATATCGCCTCGGCACGATTCATGATCTCCGACCGGAGGCTTCGGCGCGTAGGGATACCCGATGAAGGTTGTACGCCCCGTATTCGGATTCGACTTGATGAGCTTGGCTAACTTCATGTGTTAGAAATTGCCGTTGATGTCCTTAAGGCGCTTGATTGCCAACAGGTACCCCTCGCCTCCGAACTTGTGGCCTTGCCAAATCTCGGGTAGGAACCAGAGTTTGGTCTTCACAAGGTGAGGGAGAATTCTCTTGAAGTCGACCGATCCGTCCCCGATTCCCAATCCTTCCCCGTTGAATCGAGCTGCATCGGAAATGTGGATATAGCGCGTGACCGGAAGGATTGTTTTCGTATATTCTTCTAAGTCTTTGCCCGTATAATTGCAATACAGGGCAGCATGCGACACGTCGAACGTGACACCGTATCCTGTCTTTCGGGAAAATTGAACGATTTCGCCGGCATCCATGAACGAGGAATGCCACCATTGCCCGCCGAAATACCACGGACATGGCGGCATATTCTCCACAAGGATTTCGAATCCCCGCGCATCAAGTTCACGCAATGAGCGAGCGAGCTGGCGATTCAGGTTGGGAATCTGTTCGGTCAGTGGCATATCGACGTCCATCCCGCCGGGATGCAAGATGAAGAGTGGCCGGCTATTCGAATTCTTGAAGAGAGGCTTGAGAGTACGAGCATAGGTAATGACGCGATTCGCATGCGCGACTGATTCGCGTCGCAAGGATTCGTCCAGAGATGAGAGATCAAGCAATTTCTCACCATTGTATTCCGGCGCGTGTACGGTAATAGGGAACGGATAGTGTTTCGAATATTTCTTCGGCTCCCGAATGTCTCCGTCGGTCAGATGGATCTCGAAGAAATCCGGCCGAGCGTACAACATGGTTTCAATGTCGCTCATCCGCGCGACCATCCCCCATGCATGATGGATGCTTGATGGGCGATAGAATTCTTCATGCATCGCAGCCAGCGAAAAATCTATATCGGAATCGAAAATATAGTCGTGTCGCTTAATGTCCCGATTCAGAATTCTTCGACCGATGAATGTATCTATCTTCAGCGGACTTGTTCCCTTGCCCGGACCCCTCACCTCCATGTCAGCGGCTCGAATGATCGTACCTTTAGGCAAGTCGCGCGAAGCGACAATACTCTTCGAGAGGAATTGCCGGTTCAAGTACTCCCCCCTCGTGGGGTAACGCGCGCCATCTCCGAGTGCCGCTTCGGTAGCCCTTATCTCGCGAACCAGCGATGCGAATTGTTCAGGTTCCAAAGAAGCCCGATGATCAGGACCGGGAAGATTGCGATCAAGTGTGATGTGTTTTTCGATAATCTTTGCGCCAAAGGTCACCGCGGCAATACACGCAGAGATACCCGCTTCGTGTCCCGAGTACCCGATAACCCGACCGCACTTACCTTGGAGCGTTCTGATGAAATTGAGGTTGAGGTCGTGGTATGGGGCCGGGTATGTACTATTGCAATGCAGAAGTGCATAATCGACGTCCATTTCATCCAGATATGTCATCAGCCGTTCTATCTCTGAAAGAAACGACATACCCGTTGAAATAATAAGGGGCTTCTTGAGTTTCGCAACGCGCCGGATGAGGCGTATGTTCGTCATGTCCGGAGAGCCGATTTTGTATGCCGGCAGATGAAGCGTCGCCAGGAACTTCAGAGATTTTTCGTCCCATGGGGTACACAGAAAATCAACTCCCTGCGACACTGTATATCGATGCAGCCTGCGCATCTGGTTTTCGGAGAGTTCTGTCCTCTTTACATGATGTAGTATGTAGTTGCTCCCATGTTCTTCTTTCGACATCGAAGCGAGAATGTCGCTCCTATACACATGCTTCAGGGAGCGTTTCTGGAACTTGACGCAATCCGCGCCAGCCGCCACGGCATGATCAATGAGCTTCTTCGCCAAGTTGACGTCGCCCTGATGGTTGAGGCCGATTTCCGCGATGATATATGCGGGATGGCCATCTCCAACCGCTCGGCCGCCGATATGCATTTCTCTTATTGTCCCCGAACTCGGTTCCCGGATGAGCGTACGCTGCCGCGCTTGCTTGACGGCCCAATCCTTGTTCCGAAATAGATTAATCTGCGCTATATCCGGTTTCTTCTTGACCAACTTCACGATGTCGTACAAGGAGATTGCTGCGGGTTTCATCTTCAATTCATGTGAGATCGTCCTGATGAAATCGAGGTCCTCGGGATAATCGAGGGTCACTCGTACATTGGGATAGTGATAGACCTTGTCTTTGACCCGCAGATCTCCGATGGTGAATGAACCGTATTCCTTGAATAACGTGGGGAAAGGTTCCGTGTTTCGCGTCGGTATAATTTTGGAGAGAGACCGGAGTGCGGCCGTCGAAATGCAATACGATGCACTGCCGGGAATGAGTTCGTCCGGCAGATCCAAGAAATCAAGCCGCTCCTGCGTCATTTGCCTCAGGCCCTGAGAAACAAAAGCCGGCTCACAGAAAAGATTATCAGCGGTCCAGACGGCGAACACGTCCACGCCGAACGAGTTGGCTGCACCAAGCAACCTACCCAAGAAATCGTCCAGGGATCCACGAAATACCTTCACGCCGCGGGCTTTCGCGATAGATTCAATGACATTGTCCTGTTCTTCGACCGAAGTACAGACCGCCAACACATCAATGTCCGGGGTCATTTTCGCTCTGTCAATGACATGCTCCAGCACGGTCTGGCCTGCGACTCTTGCTAGGGCTTTTTTCGGAAACCGTGCCGAACTCATCCGACACATAATGAAGAGGCCCTTCTTTATGCCTTCGGATTCACGGCGCTTCGTCATAGAGAAATATACTGACACATCCGTTGTGTTTAGGCAATATGTCTGGTACACTCGGGGCTGGTATTTTACAAGGAGAGTGAGATGATGCATCCCGCTGACATAATTCGGGACATCACCGCCAATGATCTCGCGGGAGCCCGTGTGCTGTTTGTGAACATGCCGCTCCGGGAAACGGCTCTTCCCAACGTTCTTCCAGAAGGCCCGTTACTCATGGCGACCCGCTTGCGGAACGAGTATGGCGTGTATGCCACCATACTTGACCTGAACGCGTACCGCATCAACGACGCGTGTGCGGAGGCGCGGAACCTCCCTAATGGACGTCAGCTAGACTCCGCAGAGGCGGAGGCGCTCACCGCTCGTCACATGGCCAGATTCGGGAGACCCCACCTTGTCGCGTTCTCCGGGATGATCACCACGCTCCGGTGGCAGGAGACGATGGCGGCTGTGGTCCGCAGGCTGGCTCCCGACGCATTCCTTGTGTCCGGGAACGGCCTGGCAACCGAACTGAAGACCGGTCTGTTCCGCTACATCACCGAGTTGGATGCGGTCGCAGATTCGGAGGGTGACGACGTAATCATCAAGATCGTCGCCGATGCTCTCCGGGTCGCGCGGAGCGGCTGGGAGTCTGCGGTGAATTCCGGGTTCCTCGCGCCCTACTACCTGGGTCACGACGGTGTCCGGCACCGCCTACACTACCGCGGCAACCGGCCGCGCAATCTCGACGTCGCGGGCATCGCCGACCTTGAGATACTACGCGAGGATGTCGACGGCTATCCAGTGCTGGAGCGGTACCTGGCATCGCCCGTATGGGGTATCCCGGCAAACAACAGCTCAGCGGCCCCGTTCACCATGGACCGGTCGACGACATCGGTCAGTTCCCGCGGCTGTCCGTTCGAGTGCGCGTTCTGCTTCCGCGGTTCGCAGGGCGAACGCAACTGGGGGATCCGTTCCGCCGACCATCTCGCATTGCAGGTGCGACACTATCGGGATGCGTACGGCATCGACTTTCACGGATTCCCCGACGATAATTTCGCGGTGAATCCAAAGCGCATCACTGACATGATCCCGCTGTTCCAGGACCTCGGCATCCGCTGGGGTACGCATACCCGCTTGGACGAGGCGGCGGACCTGCGGCCCGATCCCCGGAACCCAGGGTGTATGCTCGTAGCCGATCCGCGCCGCATCGACTTGATGGCCAAGGCCGGCTGCGTCTACATCGGCTTCGGCGCAGAATCGGCAAGCCCGGCCGTGCTGACCGCCATGAGAAAGGGTGGCCACATCCTCGCCAACGGCCTGGAACAGGTCCGGGTCGACGGCCGTTTGTGGGAGTTCCCGCGCACTATGCTGGAGGGCATCCGCGCGTGCGAGTACGCGGGCATCCACTCCAACTGCACCTGGATCATGGCCTACCCGACGGAAACGCTCGACGATCTGAAAGCATCCGTCGCGTTTATGCGCTGGCAGGAAAAGTTCTATGCCAGTCGCGGCAAAAGCCCTGAAACGGTCAACAAGCAGATGTTCACCGCCACCTGGTATCCCGGCACCGCGATGCTGAATCACCCAAAAGTGCGCGCGACACTCAGCAACGTCTTCGGCATCACGTTCGATGCATCGGACCGTCCTGTCTGCGACGAGTTCATCCACAACTACATCCTAGAACTCGACGACGCGACGAAGCTGCTGCGCGACCCACGGACAGGTGACCCGCTCAATTACAGCGACATACCCACGGAGCAGTTTCTCCGGGTGAGAGACCTGGTGGACACGGACAAGACGTTCGATATTCTCGATGAGTAAGCACGGCCGCTCCAGAAGGAGCGGCCTCTTCTTACAAGTGACAGATGCCGAAGAGCATCGTCGCCTTTTTTCCCGTGCTCATCGTTGCAATCTGGGTGATCATCTCCACGTGACTCTGGCCAAACTGGTCCGTAAGGAGTTTCAGAAAATCCCACCGAGTGAGTTCATGAAGGTGATGCGGGTTGTTCGGGTTCGGTCCTGAAACCGATCTCCTGCTTTGCGGTGAACTGATGATAAGCGTCCCGCTCGGCTTCAAGCTCTGCGCAAAAGCCTTCACGATTCCCGGTTGGTGCGTGCCTTCGATATGTTCTAGTCCCTCGATGCAACATACGACATCAAAGATCTTCTTCGGGAGATGGGGCTTTCGCAGGTCGCTCATTTTGTATTCCGTGCCATGGTCGCCGTACACGCGTCTTGCATATTCCACGGTCGGCTTATCGAAATCCATGCCCAGGTATTTGATCCCGAACGGACGCAGAAATTCTGCTCCATACCCGCTCCCGCACGGAAAATCGAGCACCCGATAACCCGGCCTGCAGAAAAGAGCGATGATGCCGTATCGTGCCACGTGCCGCGCTACGACATCAGTCATATCCATATCCGGAAAATTGGATGCCTTCACGATGATTCGCGTGCCATCTGTGACGGTGAACTCGGCATTCCGAAGGTATAGACGCTCCTTGTCCCAACCCCCTCGTTCAATCGTTTTCATGTTGCAGATCGTTGATATCGAAGATGCGGTCGGCGAGTTTCAGGTTCGATTCCTTGTGCGTGACCCACACGATGGTCGTGCTCGTCTTCAACTGTCCGAGCGTCTCTTCGATGCCCCGCTCTGTTTCCGCATCCAACGCGCTTGTGGCTTCGTCCAATACGAGGAGCTGCGGATGGCGTGCTAGGGCCCGCGCCAGGCCAATGCGCTGTCGCTGACCGCCGGACAGACCCAGCCCGCGCTCCCCGAGCATCGTGTCATACCGGTTCGGTAGGTCAGCGATGTCATCCGCTATGCCGGCGTGTTCAGCCGCTTCCCGCACGTCCCGCTCCGTGACCGTATCATCGAAGAAGCGGATGTTCTCGGCAATGGAACCGTCGAAGAGCACCACATCCTGCGGAACGTACCCGATGGAGTGCCGCCAACTACTGATATCCAGATCAAAGAGGTTGGTTCCATCTATAACGACCCGGCCTGAGTTTGGACGGAGCAATCCCAGGATGATATCAACGAGGGTGGTTTTACCGGATCCTGACGGCCCTATGATGCAAGTCAGGGAACCCTTTGGAATGGTCAAGGTAACGTTCGAGAGAGCCGGCCGGCCGGGTTCATATGAGAAGGAAACATCCATGAACGATATACCGCAGCCCAGTTCATGGAACGGTAATTGCGCGGCGATTTCTCTATGATGAATCGAAAAAGTTTCGAAATCCATCAACACTCTCACCCCAGGCAATGCCTCATTCACCAAATTGATGTTTTCCTGCAATGACTGCATGAAGCCGAACATCTTCTCGACAAGATATACCGTGGCGGCGAATGCGATGATTCCCTCTGCGGTGGGATGAACGGCAAGAAATAGCGCAGCGACGAAGATCGCTCCGATGGGTTCGAATGCTGCGGTTAGTCCGTGCTGAAACACCGCCAAACGGCTCTTCGCCGATCGTAGTAATCCGAATACTGCCCATCCCTCCGGTGCAATGCCTTCGCTGACATTGAACGCCTTAATCGCCTTTGCATTCTGTAGAACACGGGCAATCAAGTGTGCTGCATCCTTTTCGGATGCGATGAGGGTATGTGAGGCTTCGCGATATGCACGATACAGGGGACGGAACACGAATAGTAGAATGCCGCCAAGTGTCGCAGTCGCGAGAGTGATCTGCCAATTGATGGCAAGCGCCACGATGAAATACATACTCAGCGAGAAGCTTAGAAGAATTGTGTTGATGCCGCGAAGTAGGACGGAACCAGCCCGGGTCACATCGTCCACGACCATCCGTTCAAGATGTCCGCTGCGAAGCTTTGCGAACGAAAGCCAGTCCATCGCTAATGACTCACGTAAAATTAGCCTTCGCATCCGTTCCTCAAAATCGGCGACGGAGGTCACCAGAAGAAACCGCGAGAAGAACTGTACGAGTGCCTTCAGGATGAACAATCCAATGACCAGCAGCACGAGCAGCTTCAAGGACGGAACGATGCCGACGACGTCGAATACTCGTTGAACAAGTACGGACATCGTACCGCCGGCAGCGACCGTACCGCGAAATGCGAGACTCGCAAGCGGCACGAGGACGCCGATACCGATACCGCTCGTAATACTCCCGAGAGCACCGAACGCGACGACCGCGAGGTACCGTTTCCATCTGCCCCGAAGCGCATTCCGGAACACGAAACCGATGGCGCGTCTGCCCCGGCTGATGTCCCGATAGATATGGGAGGAAGTGAGGGTCATCGGTATGGTTAAGCCATAGAACGCATATGGTCGTCTTTCAGAAGATTCAGCTCTGCTTCCCAGTGGTATCCCCAATGGCCATATTTTGTGCGCAGCGATTCGCTCTCATATCCAGGATGACACCCGAGTTCAATGATAGCATCGGGGTTTATCTGTGCCAGTTTTCGTGCAACAGAGATGTCTTCCTTGTGCAGATGGCCAGCGGACAAAAATCCGATGAACGCTTCATTGTAGCGAAGACCAGCCCCTTCTATTTTACGCTTAGCAAAACGTGACAATATCTCGAGGATAATTAGTTGCGTCCTCCGGAGCCAGCCTCCGCGGGTCTGTGGCTCATGTACGATCCGGATTCGCTCTATACCGTGCCTCACAGCAACCCTGACGACGACATCAATCAACCCAGGAAAGAGATGGAGGTGCTGATGGCCGTTAATGAATGCGGGCTTAATGCTAGCATTCTCCATCTTCCGTATTTGGGCTTCGAATTCCCTCTCGATGTCCTCCGACCCGACCTGCCCTAGGCAGTATCGGGCCAAGAAGAACTTGTAGTTCTTCGCGATTCGTCTGCCGGTCGTTAGCCAAGGCTCTTCAACAAGTACGAGATGAATCCCTATGTTCATGCTCGTTTCATCCATCTCCCGAATAGCATCGAGAAACGCTTCGCCGTTCGCCATAAGCGAAGCTTCGGTTATGAATCCACCTCGAAGGCCGGCGATGATTCCCTTGTTGACGGAAGGGTGTAGCCCCAGGTCGTCGGCAACGATGTGTAGCATCTGTGCAACAATAATGGACTACATGGCATTTATGTCCTGGGACGCTGCATCCATTCTCACCTGATCCATATTTCTCATCTCGGCAACGATGTAGAGTGGGCGTCCTTTGATTTCATTGAACATGCGGTAGAGATATTCCCCAGTGATTCCGAGCACCAACATCTGCACGCCACCCAGAAACAATACAAGGATGATGATCGTGGAGTTGCCGGTATTGAGGGGATCTGGATTGACATAGTGATCCCAAACGGTATATCCGGAAAAACCGATACTGAACAAGAATATTAGGGCGCCGATCCATAGTGCGATACGTAGAGGAAAGGCCGAGAAGGATGTCACCCCGCTGGCGATGAAATATAGCAACCTACGCATTGAATACTTTGAGTGGCCAAACCTGCGCGCCTCGACCGCATAGGGAATGTATTTCTTCTTGAAACCGATCCACTGGACGATACCTCTAAAAAAGCGCTCCTTCTCCGGCATTCGCCTGATGACGCGAATGACCTGTTTCTTATAGAGGACGAAATCCGAGGCATTCTTGAATTCAAGATTCGTGGCAAAACTCAAAAACCGATAGAATAACTTCCTCGCGATTTCGCGCAAGTATGAGTTTTTCGCGTTAAGAATGCGTTGTCCGATAACTATATCGGCGCCCGCTTCAGCTGCGGCAATGAATTCTGGCACGAGGGTGGGTGGATGCTGCAGGTCGCTGTCCATCGTCACGACCATTTCACCCTCTGCAACGTTGATTCCCGCGCTCAAGGCAGCTTGGTGACCGAAATTTCGAGAAAATACCAGAACCTTCACCCGGGGATCCCGGTCGGCATAAGTTCTCAATACCTCCGGCGTTCCATCATATGACCCATCGTCAACGAAGATGAACTCAAATCTCTTCTTCAAAGATCCACAGACGCGATATAGTTCAGCCAGTAGTGTGGGGAGGACTTCTTCTTCATTGAAAACAGGGATGACGATCGAAATATCGAGTTCTTCATTTCTTATTTCCATACGAGATGGCGGCTGCGATTAACGAGACCTGGCCTTGATTTTGTCCGCGAAATTCTTCATCGTAAGCCAGGCAGTGTTGGTATCGCTGGCGTACTTGAACTTCTTATTGAGTTTCTTCCCGACCTTGAAGTATTTTTTGTATGACTTCTCTCGCACAACTTCCGGCAGAACCACGAAATATGCTCCGAGTAGGAGGGCGTTCTTGGATTCGCTTTCAGTGAGAAGCACCTCGTGTGTCTTCTCACCCGGCCGCAAACCGATGATTTCTTTCTTTGCCTCCGGTACGATGGCGTCAAAGAGATCGCCCAATTTCATGCTAGGGATTCTGGGAATGAAGATTTCGCCACCCTCCATGTTTCTAAGTGCGAATAGAACGAGCTCGAAACTTTGGTCTAACGAAAGCCAGAACCGCGTCATCTGAGGATCCGTCACCCGTACCGATTTTATCGATTTACCACCGGCAAGAAGTGTTTCGACAATACTGCCGCGCGAGCCGATGACGTTACCATATCGAACGACACTGAACCGCGTGGCTGACGGGGCATAGGTATTCGCCGTCACAAATAGTTTTTCCGCGCAGAGTTTCGTGGCTCCATACAAGTTGATCGGTTCAGCCGCTTTGTCACTAGAAATAAGGAGGACCTTCGAGATACCCTGATCGATAGCCGCTTCGATTACGTTTTGCGATCCGATGATGTTGGTCTTGATTGCCTCGAGCGGGTTATGTTCTAGGATGGGTATCTGCTTCAGAGCAGCGGCATGGACGACAATGTCGAAATCCCTGAAGATCCGCCGGATCCTGGGGAGGTCCCGTACGTCACCCAAGATAAAATCGAGCCGTGGATCCTTAATCTCTTCCGCCATCCTAAATTGCTTAAATTCGTCGCGGCTCAGGATTGTCAGTTTCTTTAATTTGAAATTATTAAGCAGGAACTGGGCGAAATTCTTCCCAAACGAACCCGTCCCGCCTGTAATAAGAACGGACTTGCGGTCAAACATACTCCTGTCTAGTCTGCTGATTTTAGGGCTGTTCATGGTCGGCCTATTCTAGTGTTTTTAAAGATTTTTGCAAGGTTTTTGGACTGACCAGCGCCACGCGGCAGCCTCGAAGCCAGATACCTCCTGATGTCCGCCAATGCCTCCGGAAGATCCAGCCCAAGTGAACGCGCCTTATCGACATTGAGCACCATGCGCTTCGGTCGCTCCGTGGAACTCAGTTCTTCATCGATACTCACGTATCGCACCCGGCCGGCATACCCCGGGAACCATGAAACGACCTCGCGTCCGATATCTGCCTTGGAGACGACGTCTCGGCTCCCGAGGTGAAGTATCCCGCGCTCAAGAGTCGAAGGGATTCTTACTATCATACTAGCCAGGGTCGATGCAGATAAGGGATTCAACATGACGTCCGAGAACAACTTCATGTCTCGATTCCGCCTACAACAGTCGACTATCCATTCAAGAAGACTCTTCGACTGCCTTGTCTCGGAGTAAAGACCGAGAGGAATGGTTCTGATGACGAGTCCCCGTGCATACGTAAGGACGTGCTTCTCGCCAGCGAGTTTTGATGCGCTATATGTATTGACGGGTTTTGGGATATCGTTTTCTTGATAGTTCCCTGCTATACCGTCGAATACGGAAGCAGTGGAGATATAAATGAGCGTCGCATTCGTTTCCTGGGCCAACTCACAGATGTGCGCTGTTCCTCTGTCGTTCACAGCTGAACATGTGTCTTTGTCTTTTTCGCATGCATCGACATTCGTGATTGCGGCACAATGTACGATGACGGTCTGCGGTCGCGTGGAAATTTTCAGTGCGAGGACTTCTTTACGACTACGGATGTCGCAGTAAGCTGTTTCGACAGCGAAGTCGGTCATATCTTCCTGCCGATGGAAGATGGCAACTACGTCACGATCCTGTTCGGCAAGCATCCGTACCAGGTGAGAGCCGAGGAGCCCACCCGCGCCAGTCACAAGAACTCGAACGGATCTATCGGGTGATTGTCTCTTTTTGACCATACGAGTGATTATTATCCTCTAAATGAGCGCAAAAACCGATTCCGAATGAGAATAGTGCCGGTATCGCATCACGCAGGCCCCACCGAGAATTGCCGAGTGGATACAACCGAACGCGCGAGAAGTGCCCGTAAAGCAGTCTCTCGAATTCATGCCATTCGAACTGATTGATGTGCATCTGATCTTGCAGAGGCGTTCCGCGTTTTGAGCCAGTGATATACCGCAGACGGCACTTTAAGGAAAATGCGTTGGGAACCGAACCAGCCAGCATCCCGCCTGGCCGGAGCAAGCGTACGACACGCTCCAAGACGCGCTCGGGAAAGTAAAGGTGCTCCAACACCTCCGCGGCAACAACGATATCGAATGATGCCGCCTCAATCGGCCAACGGCCCGCATTTAAGTCAAAACGGATTGTATGGATGCCCAAGTCGCGTCTGGTGTTCTCCAAAGCTTCCGAATCTATGTCCGCTCCCGTCACATCGTTGCCCTCGGTGAAATAACGTGTGAGCGTGCCATCGCGGCATCCTAGATCAAGTACTTTCTTGCCGGTGCCGATCAGGCGCGAGAACAAGTTGCCGCGTTCCTTTTCGAGTATGGCGAATCCTGCGCGCTCACGAGTTGAATGATGGAGACGGTAAGCCTCTTCCAGAGCTTCAGTCATAGCGATTGAAGGAAATCATACATCTTACGAGCAACGATATCATTGGAATAGGTCGCGCTGATGTATGCACGTCCTGCTTGTCCTAAGCGGCGTCGCAAATCGCCATTGATGCCAAGCTTTATCATTGCGTCGGCAAGCGCTTGGGTATCTCCTGGAGGCACTAAGATGCCGGTCTGTCCGTCCTTAACTAGATCGGGAATGGAGCCGGAGCGTGTCGAAATGACCGGTAACTCCATCAGTGACGCCTCCGCCATAGAATAGCCGAACTGCTCGGCCCACCCCTTGTATGGGAGACTTGGGTACACGAATACGTCGGTCACGGATAGAAGCCGTACTAATTCGTGATGGTTGATCCATTGAAGACGCGTCACGTGCTCGCCGATAGAAAGTTCATCAATGAGCGCGCTAATCCGGTCCTCATACTCCCCACTCCCGGCGATGACGAGGTGTGTGTCGGGAATCAATCGAAGGACCTCAGAATATGCTTTCAGAAGGATATGGATGCCTTTGCGTTCACCGATGGCACCCGCGAATGCGTACACAACCTTTGATGAAAGGTTTGTCCGATGTTCCCCAGCCCTCGTATCCAGCCTGAATTTCTCAGTCTCCAAGCCATTCATGGGAATAATCCGGATGGGGTGTCGGGTGAGACGTCGGTGGATGTCAGCGCTCTCTCTATTGCCGCACATTAAACCATGTGCTAATGCCAGATTGATTCGTAGTAACACCCCATGAACAAATCGTGAAATGTTCCTGAATTTCTCGGTGTATGAAAAATTCTCCCATGTGAATAGTGCGAGCTTTTTGCCAAACAGCCGCGTCCAGAACGCATAATATATTGTCGTCATGAGGACCGGCTCGCTACAGGCATAAACCACACCAATGTGACGACGATTGCGCCATAAGAACAGAGGAAACGTTGGCATCCAACCCTTCAGAAGGCCCCCGATAATTGGATAACTCCAATGATAGCCAGAAAAAAACGCACGCGCTGTGGTTATGCGAAGATCCGAAGGCGGCCGATAGACGACCTTACCACCCTTAATGGGCCAGGACTTTGGCAACAGGAAACAGATGCGCTGTGGCTCGGGCCAATGAAGGAATACCGCGAAAGCATTTTCGCGGATATAGGGAAACCCCACGACTGCTACGTTAATGCTTCGATTAGATTTACTGTCCATCGTTGTAATGAGTGGTTTTGTTCGACGATGTCGCGCATCTGTTCTCGTAATTTTTCGCGCTGTGGATTACTTATGAGACGACCTAGTACATTGGTGAGCATTTCCGTATCCCCCTCTTTAAATGCAACACTGCGATGCATGTTTTCGGACATGAACCGGAGGAGCGCACTGTTCGATGACACTGCTATAACGCCGGATGACATCGCCTCCAAAACGGTTTTATCGAAGCTCCCAGAAGGCGTGAGATTCACAAATATGTCAGCTGTTTGATATAGGGACGCGATGGAGTGGTGCGGGATTTTTCCGATCCACTCCAAGCGGTCGGCAATGCCTAATGATGATGCAAGTTGTTTCATTCGTCCGATATACGCGGTATCGATGGGACTGACTGGAGCGCCAGCCATAGTCAACGTCCAGTCGATATCCTGTGGGAGGTTGGCAAGAGCCCGAAATAAGGTCTCCAGTTGCTTCACCGGCGAAAATCGTCCAACAAACAAAATGCGACCGGGTATGCGACGTCCGTACATGGGACGGAATTTCTCGGTGTCTATTGCCTGTCCAATTGCATGAACCTTTCGGCTTGCAAAAGGGAAAGATTCTGGCACAGAACACAGAATACCATTCACAAACCACTCAGCGAGTCGAAGTTTCCAAGTGCCGCGCCAGACGGCATACCACATATATATTCTCTTTCCTGTGAACCGAGCCAACGGCGCCAATAATAGAGCCCACGTGGGGGCCATAACTATCAACAGAACGTCGTACCGATCACGCATTGACCAGAGTGCTCGCCAAGCCATTATTAGTCTGGCTGGGATACCAGGATTTTGTTGCTTATTGAGATCGGTAACATGGACACTCAGGCCGTGGTCTCCAACATCCTGTGCGATAACGCGTACCTCGACACTCCTATCCTGTAGAGCACGAATCCAGTCGGGCAAAAAACCCATGAGATCGTGGGATACACTGAGGGCGTTCGCGAAGATAACAAGTCGAGGGCATTTCATACGTCACAACCTATTACCCGATTTAATTATATAGCCTCCCAACAACAACCAAAGCACCAATCGATCCTAACAGTCGAAGAACAATGGGCCATATTGCGCTTTTCAAGCGGTAATAATTAATCGGATTCATCAAGCATGGTCTCCGCTCGTCGAATTATGCATCTTTTTGAGCATCGCTATGTACATCGCCAATACCGTGGAACGTTCAAAATTACTCGCGACGTGCGAACCGAATTGACGAAGTCGGTCGTACAGAGGTGAATCGGATAAGATATTTCGAACCTTGTCTGCAAGGGCATCGGCATCCCAGTCCTCGATAGCCTCGGGTGGGAAGATATCCGGTACGATTCCAACCGGTGTTGCTACGACCGGCACACCGCACGCGGCAGATTCCAATACGACACGGGGACCTCCCTCATTGAGTGCTGTCATCAGAAGGAGTCGCGATTCATTCATATATCGGGCAACATCAGCACTCGCCTGCACGAATCCGGGCGTATGCAGCTTCAATCTACGCCGTTTCGCCTGGTCGCGAACCCAGGACAAGAGCGGCCCGTCACCCACAGCCACCCCTATCAAGCCTGTGCGTTCCAATACATCGAGAAACAACCCGATGCCCTTGTTCGTCGCCATACGGCCGACAAAGGCTAGATCATATCGTTTTGGTAATGCCATAGGTTTGAAGATGTCCAAATCGATATAGAAGGCGGGTGCATAGATCAATTTATTTCGTGGCACTCCGGCAGTCATTAGGAAGTCCGGCGTTTGATGCTCATTGATGACGCGTACGGCAACAGCCGGTCGTGCATCCCATGCAATGAGAGACCGTGTAAGCTGACAGTAGAGCCGCTCCCGTATGCCGGCAGCACGGGGCAACCCCGGCACATGCATTACCTCGAGAATGTAGGAAATGCCGACCGCGCGGTGCAATAATCTCGCGCCAATGCCATTGTAGAATGGCGGATATTCGTGGCACGTAGCAATCTGATGACCGAACTGACGAACCAACCTCTTCCCGATATGCCGAATCCACAAAGGTTGGAGCAAAAGCGGCCACGGTGAGGGATGGATGAACACATTGCCAAACATCTGCATATTGTAACGGTGAACGGCAATCTTCGGACAAATAATATCGATACGGTCAAAATGTTTATGCAGCCCCTCGATGGTATTGAAAAATGCGCCGTGCTTGCCGGCTGCTAGAGATCGATCACCGGATATCATAAGAAGGTTCATGCGCTGAATAGTTTCTCGTATTCGGCCATCATCGCATGAAGAGAGAACTGAGAAATAACTCGTTGATGTGCGCTAATGGCCATCTCGCGGCGTCGTCGGTCGTCTTCAAGTGCGGATACGATGCCCGCGGCAAGCGACTGCGCATCGCGAGGCGGCACCACGATACCAGAAATACCATCTTGCACCATTTCGGGCACCGCACCGACGTTCGTCGCGACGATAGGCACCTTCGCTGCCATTGCTTCTAGGAGTGCCCAGGGAAAACCCTCTTTAACCGAGGGTAAGACAAACAGATCAAACGCGTGCATATACTGTGCGGCGTCAAACAACTTGCCAATCAGGAAGAAACGGTTTTGTAATTCATATTCAGCAACCATCCGTTCCAACATACCCCGCTGGTAACCGTCCCCAATAACCACGAATCGGACATTCTCACTTACTCTCGCCGCCGAACGGATCAGCGTCGCAAGATCCTTGGCGGGGTAAAAATTTGCGATTGTGCCGATGAGGTACTCATATGGCTCATGTCGATATAGCTCGGGTACCTTTCCGTTCAGATATGCTCTCGCCTGATCCCGATCGATGAACGGTCGGTATGGATCAATACCGTTAAAAATTCGGACAAGTTTGTTCCGGGGGCGTATACCAATCATTCGTGCCTGATCTAAATCGTGTGTGTTATTAACTACAATTACGTCTTTCCATCGCGCTGAGAGTCGTTCCATTGTGCGATATAAAAAGCGCTTCCATGCCGGGAGCGGGTCGTTGAACGACCACCCACCGATCCGATAGACAATTTTCAGGTTTGGAAGTTCATTTCGAAGTCCATGAGCTGCACGCGAACCGACAAATCCCGCTTTACTAGAAATGCACAGGACGATATCGGGGCGGAATCGTCGCATGACCATCCGGAGTTCACGTATTGCTACGAGGTCGTGCCAAGGGCTGACCGCACGCACGAGATGCCGCACCGTCATAAAAGACACCTGCGGTGGGAGATCCCGGCCAAGTGCGGTGCCAGATTCTGCCCCCCAAATTACCTCAAGACGGAACCGGTCATGATCCAGGTGATTGGCCAGCTCAGCGACAAACCGCTGGGCGCCGCCCATTTCCCCCTGGGTAATGATACAGAGAATATGCCTTTTTTCGCTCATTTGTTGGTGCTACAATAGCACCACTCCCATGACTCCGCAATCCGGAAACCCGCATCAAAGGCCAAGAATCCTCCTTCTGTCCACCGCGTACCTTCCCATGATCGGGGGTTCTGAGCTGGCAATCCATCATATTGCCCGCCGGCTCCCGCAATATGATTTCGATTTAGTCACTGGTCGCTTCGGGCGTGGACCATCCGTAGAGACCATGGGACGTGTCCGGGTATTCCGAACTGGCGGCCTTTGGACACTGCGCGCATTTATTTTTCCCAAGCTTCTTCTTCCGCTTGCAATTGCGTACCGGGCCTGGCGTCTTGCGTCGGTGAATGAATATCAACTTGTCCATGTATACCAGGCGTCACAAGCTGCCGCCGCCGGTTTTCTATTCAAACTGCTTCGGCCCCGTTTACCGCTTCTCCTCACTTTGCAGGAAGGAAAGAACCTTGAGTCGAAGTCTCCGTTCGTACGATTTCTGCGGGGACTCCTCGTCCGGCGAGCCGATCGATTGACTGCGATCAGCACCTATCTAGCGGACTATTCACATCGAGTCGCGCCTGACACGCATGTCGACATCATTCCGAACGGCGTGGATTTGGAATTGCCACCCCGACCGGTCCGGAATCCGGATCCAACCATCATCACGGTTTCTCGTCTTGTCCCGAAGAACAACGTTGAGTCCATCCTCCGCGCGTTTCCGCTCGTCCGTGAGCAGATACGGAATGCACGACTGGTGATTGTTGGCGATGGTCCATTGCGTGACCACCTCGAGCGTCTGTCCTGGGAGCTTGGCATTCGCGAGGCAACGCACTTCACCGGTTTGGTATCTCATGAGGAGCTTCCGTCATGGTATTCGATGGCCGACGTATTCGTACGACCATCATTGTCTGAGGGATTGGGGAGCGCGTTCTTGGAGGCTATGGCGGCGCGCGTTCCGATTGTGGGAAGTACCGCTGGCGGGATCGTTGATTTCCTTTTCGACGGTGTCACCGGCCTCGTATGCGACCCACGAGATCCTCCTACCATCGCACATGCAATCGTGCGCACCCTGACCGATCGAAATCTTCGGCAGGCACTGACGTCAAATGCGTATATCCTCATTCGGGAACGCTATACCTGGGACGTGGTTGCGAATCAGATGGCTTCCGTGTATGAGCAAATGAGATGAAATCCCTCCTTATCACCACCGGCATCTTCGCACCCGATATCGGCGGACCCGCCTCGTATGCCCGCACGCTCGGAAAGCGATTCACCCAGCAGGGTGTAGCGGTCACCATCCTGGCCTACTCTTCGGTCATGCAACATGGCGGCGACAGGGGACTTCCCTTCCGGGTTCGGAGGGTTTGGACCGGGCTTCCCTGGGGCGTCCGGCACGCATGGTATGCGTTCCAGACATTTCGGTTCGCACGAGGCTCTGAGGCCATCCTAGCCCTCAATGCCGTGTCTGCGGGCGTTCCAGCCGCTATGGCAGCACGCCTAACACATACCCCGCTGGTGGTTCGCATCGTAGGGGATTATGCATGGGAGATCGCCCTCCAAACCGGCCGCACGTTCCTGTTGATCGATGATTTCCAGAAATCCCCCACCGGCGGACGCATTGGACGCCTGCGCCGTCTGCAAACCTGGACCTGCCGTCAGGCCAAGGCCATTATCGTCCCCTCCCAGTATCTGGCGGGGGTGGTCATGGGGTGGGGCGTCCCGCAGGAGAAGCTACGGGTCGTATACAACGGGGTAGAGTTGCCCGTCGTCCAGGCATCCAAAGAAGAAGCCCGGAAACATATCGGGATCAGCGGGAACCTCATCGTCTCATGCGGACGCCTGGTTCCTTGGAAAGGATTCCGCATGCTCATCAAGCTCCTCCCGCAGTTGCTCCAGGTGAACCAGTTCTTCAGGCTCGCAATCGTCGGGGACGGCCCCGACCAGAAGATGCTGCAGACCGTCATCCGCACGTTGGGGTTGGAGCGCAAGGTGTTCCTGGTTGGGCGGAAGAGCGCTTCTGAGCTTGCGTGGTATCTCGCCGCAGCCGATCTGTTCGTCTTAAACACCGGATACGAAGGATTCTCACATCAGATCCTTGAGGCCATGCAGGCAGGCATTCCCGTGATCACCACGACCGCCGGCGGGAATCGCGAGGTCATCGTCCAGGGGCAGAACGGGATCATGGTGCGATACAACGACGAGTTCAACCTCCTCGAGGCCATCAAGGCCGTCTGGAAGCAGGGAGACCTCCGCGAGAAGCTGGTCGCCAACGCCCGGCACACGGTGGCCGCGTTCAGCACGGAGCGGATGTATGAAGCGACGAAAGAGGTCCTGACCGAGGTCACCTCCGATACTGCCGAATGACGGAGACGTTCTGAGGCACGTCGCGCACGAGGATGAAGATCCCTTGTGCGCGGTACACCATGGCCCAATCCGGGTCTTTCAATATCCGCGCGACGAACGTCCGCGACCATGGCGTGATATCGTACTCATTCCAGAATATGGCATTGATGCCGTACCGCTGTACGCCCTGCTGCCAGACCTCCGGATCCTCCTGCATGCCGATGTAGGTGTCTTGGATGAAGTCGGGCGGGTATGCCTCGGGACGGCCGTCGATGAAGACCGGTTCCTCGGGGAGCTGCCAGATCAGGAAGCTCCCGATGTCGAAGTTGTTGAAGATCGGGCCGCGGATGCCGGCAGCGCGGTAGAATTCGACAGGTTCGCGATGCCCCGCGGGGACGATGGGGCCGAACCGCCGGCTGAGCGTCGCCTGCTCGTGGAACTGCCCGGACGCGATATCCACCCCGAACAGCGCCAGGAGGACGATCGCCCACCCGAGGGCGACACGCGATCCGAATCTCCATCCGGCCTGATCGACGTTCTGGAGCACCGCCGGCATCATGCACAGCGCGAAGAGCGGGAAGTTCCGCAGCATGGCCAACGCGAGGACCGCGGTTGCCGTGGTCGTGAGCGCGCCGAAGACGTTGCTTCGGAACCTCCGCGCATTCATAACGAACGAGACAGCTGTAAGGGCGATCCCGACGTAGAGCGAGATCGACGTGAGCTGTGGGTATCCCCACGCCTTCAGGAAGAACGGGTTCTGGTTCTCCAATACCGAATACCCGTAGGAACCGAACACCCGGAACGGGTACAGGGCGCCGTCCAGGCCGTTGGGGTTCAGGAGCGTGGCTCCGGCGATCGCGAGCGTGACCAGAAGGTGTCGGCGCGTGATCGCACGCCATCCATCCTTCGCGGCGATGCCGATCAGGAACGCGACCCACACGAACGGGCCCATGAAGAAGTAGATGTGGGAGTTCACCCATACGAGCTGCGCGAGCGGCAATGTCCATACCAACCATGACGCCGGCTTCCGGTACAGCACGAAGAGGAACCATCCGAGGAATAGGAAGCTCAGCACCTCCGGGCGCATATCGGTCCGTTCGGCCAGGATGAGCGCGGCGAGGATGCCGACGATGATACCCGGGATGGCGAGGCGGTTCCTCCACCGTGCCGCGAGCGCCAGACCGAACGCCGCCGCGACCAGTACCGCTTTCACGATGATGAGACCCGACAGGCCGATGAACCGATCGCCCAAATACAGGAGCACCTCGGCGAACCAGTGATGGTTGATGAACGGGTAGTCATGATTGGTGTACGAGAACAGATTGACCGTCGGGACCGATTGGGTCTCCCAGATGATGCGTCCCAAGGCGATGTGTCGCCCGATGTCCTGATAGACCGAGGTGAGGGTGTGCACGGACAGAAGCAACATGACCGCAACGAGGGCGGCGAACACCACCGTCTGCATGGCCCGCTGGATGGTCATCGCGTGCTCGTCAGAGAATCGTAGACCGCATTCATCTGCGCATCGTTCGGATAGATGCTGCGGTACGCCGTAACTACCTGCAACGCATCCTCGTACCGTTCCTCCTCCAAGAGCACCACGGTGAGGTTCCGATACGCCCAGTAGAAGTACTTGTCCCGTTGGATCGCGAGGATGTAAAGCTCGATGGCCATATCAGGCTGCCCCTGATCACGCATGAGGTTGGCAAGGTTGTGAAATGGCGCCGACTGCGATGGATCCGCCTCGATGGCAAGCTCCAAGTAATACTGGGCCTCGCTGAGGCGCTTACTATCGGCATAGAGATTGGCCAAATTGTTCAGGACCCGCACATCCTTGGGTTCGTAGGAAAGGATGTGGAGATAGAATTCCTCCTGCTTCCCCCAAATGATGTTCCGACGAACGGTCTGCACTGCCAAAAAAGCCGCATACGCGACCACACACACCAGAATGACGATCCCCCACAGCCTGCGCGCGTCCCAGATCCGCTTGCCCCACCGCCAACCGTAGACCCCGAACAGTACTGCAGGGCCAATAAGCGGCACGTAGAGCCAGTGTTCGTAGAAGAGCGCGTTGATCGGCGCAACGATGCCGGATGCCGGGGCAAGGGCGATGAAGAACCAGGTCACTCCGAAGAACGGCAACCGATCGCCGCGCCGCCAGGAGCGGACCACCCACCACACCGCAAGCGCCACGATCAGGAGGCCTGCGTATGCCGGCCACTGCCAGGGAGCTGTGAGTACGGGGACGCCGTGCTCCATGCGGAGACCGATCGGCACGAGCGTGATGCGCAGGTATTCCCATACCGCTCCCAAGAACGTCCAGATCCGGACCTCGACGTTCTGGGTATAGATGTTTGGCTGCCGGTACCAGTTCAGCGTATTCGCGAAGTCGAGGACCGTCAGACGGAGCAGCACGTACGCGACTCCCAGCACGATGAGGGGCCAGACACGCCGCAGAGCTGCCCACGTGGCTCTCCAGAAGCTATCCGTGCAGTACCGGCAGGCCAGAAGCACCAGCACCATGAGTGCGGGGATAAGGACCGCGGTCTCCTTCGAGAGGATGGCGAGTATGAAGAGGACCAACCCCGCGAGTGCCGAAAGACTGAGGATCTTTTTCGTTCGCCACCATACGAGCAGCACCTCCAGGGAGAGAACGAGCGCCAAAGAGTCTCCTCGACTATTCACGTATGCGACTGATTCGGTTTGCACGGGATGGATGAGCCACATCAGCGCTGCGATCGCAGCCGCCGCGCGATTCGCCAGCAATCGTTCGAGAAGCAGGAAGAGGAGAACCGCGGACAGGATGTGTAGCCCGTTGTTCACGACGTGCCACCCCCAGGGGGATGCGCCGTGCAGCACCCAGTTCAGGGCGAATGACATCATGAGGACCGGACGGTAGTAGTTGGAACGCACGCCGATGCCAGCTGTTACGTCGGTGGAAAATAGAAACTTCGTGTTTTCCCATGACAACGAGTGCACCGCAGGGTTGTTGACGATCCAGTCATCGTCATCCCAGAACAAGGAATTCGAAAGGTTCGGTGCGTAGAGCGCCGCCCCGATAACGACCAGTGCGACAATGACATGCCAGCGTTTCATGAATGACATTGTATCAACAAATTATGGAAAATAGTCATTATTTTGCGGCTGTGGACAAGTGTCTTCCGGCCATGATACTATGGAACCGGTACCTGTGAGGGCTTCGGTCCTCCCACGGTCAATGCTTGTCACACCGTAGACGGGTACCGCACAAAACCCCCGATTTTCGGGGGTTTTGTATACTAATCGATCTCGGGGTTTCCATATGTGAAGCGCCGCCGGCCGTTCCCGTCCGTTCTCCAATACGGCATGATACTCCAGAAGAATGGTTGGCCTCCAGGAAGTTCCTTAACGATACATCGAATCCTGATATTTTGAAGTACTGCAATGAATTCATAGTAGACGATTCGCATCATTACCCGTTCCCAGCGACTATTTGTCTGTCGCCGCTCAAACCGATCCACGTAGGAGAGTCCTTGGACGGTATGCGACGCCTGAACAATCAGCGGAGCATATTGAATGATTCGGAGGCGTCGGCATTGGTCGTCAATGCTACGCGCCTTGTTCCATTCTTTCAGTTTGAGATGATCGAGTCCTTTCGCGTTAAATGCAACGGACTTCTTCAGATAGGGTGAGTAGACTGCGCCGATACCCGCATAGAATGTTTCGGCTTCCGCCTTGATCTCTGCAAATTGCTCGAATGATGGCGTTGCCATTCGGGCACCTTATCAGAATTCCCTCAGAAATCAACGGAAAACATATTCCGCATTGGTGACTCGTCGGGTCGCGCACTCAGGCGCTTAGTCCTGGAGACTCCACGAATCCAGATCGAGGTATCTCACCAGATTGTCGTTGTTCCAGTCCATTGAGGTCAGTGAGTGCGGCACGATCGCCTGGTCCGTCCACACCAGAGACGATGTGGCGCCGACCAGCGCTGCCGTGGTCGGGGTACTATAGCCGGTACCGCTGGATTGCCAGGTCACAACGAGATAGTCATCCCCGGTCGTCGCCCCATTCACCTTTGCCTTCAACATATAGTCACCAGCTGGTTGCTCGTTTGTCGCTGTGAATGCGATCGTCGTGGTCGTACTCGCGACAGATCCTGCGATCTGTTCGTTGGAATTCGCATTGTATGCACGAATATCGCTCAGCGATGTGATGCTATTGCCGACACCGAAGTTGAAACGGATCGTCTGCCAGCCGACATCCCCAGTACCTTCGGATGAGATGTTGAATTTCGCGATCGTGTTCGTGGCACCCCCCGCGATAAGTGCTCCGGACGGAAGGGCGAGCCGCGAGACGAAGGGAACCGCCTTGTATGCATAGAGCGCCTCTCCTACCAAGTCATCCCCACTGATGGCCGATTCGGTGCCCGACGAGGTCGCGATGGCACGGCTTTCCGATTTATCAAGCGTTACGGTGTGATTCGCACCGGTTGCACCCCCACCAGACGTGCCGATGGTCCCCAACACCAATTCCACATCGATCGTCTCGGATTGCCCGGCAGACACAATGAACTGATCGAAGGTGCTGATGTAGAACGTCATGTCCGTCTGCGCAGGAAGCACGCCAACGCGGGTGCCTTCATGCCATAATCGGACCTCTGAGATTCCTGAAGCATCAGGCATTTCAAGATTGAGGCGGCTGATCTTGAAGTTGTCGATGGAAGCCGTGAATTTGAACCTGGCTGCGATCACCGACTGCTCGTCACCGACGATACGGGCAACGGGTGAAAAGGCATCGGGCTGGCCGCCAACACCGGGCGTGAGGCTTGGCGTTGGTGTCGGACTCGGAGACACGGCGGCAGACGGAGTCGGCGTTGCTGTGCGTGAGTAATCCGGAACCTGGGAAACCGACGTGAACGTAGAACCTTGTGGGTACCAGCTGAATTCATTCGTGTTGATGCAGAATACCTTTCGGAAGAAATCGGGATCCTGAGCAACCGCTTGAGTGCCCGCTACATTTACCCAATGGAGCGTCCCAGTGTCCTCGCCCGATACGACGACTCCGTAGACCTTTTCGTCATTCGTCTCGCAATTCCGGAAAAGGCCTGATGTCCGATATGCGTCCCGAACCTGCGGAGTGACGGATTTCACGTTCGCGAATCCGCCGAGATGGCCATAGAAGCCGAAGATGGCGGGGTTCAGGAAAAGACGCTTGAAGCCCTGCTCGTTGACGATGTAGATGTCGGGATCATCCGATCCGGCTGCGGATATGAGGTCACCCTCGTGGAGACCACCCGGGAGCCCGCCTACCTGTGCAAGCGACTCGGAAAGCAAACCGACTTGGAGCGAAGCGAGTGTGCTATCTCCCGGGGTCTGAAGAGACCACGCCATCCCCGCAACAGTCACAACAACACCCGCAATAACCAGAATCGTAGGAATGCGGTTTTCCATATGCCCTCAGTATAACATATGATCCCAACCAAAAACCCCTTGAGGGGGTTTTTGGAGACCAATAGGTCAGGTAATCGGGACTAGTCCTGAAGTGTCCAGGAGATGTCTCCGATGTTCTTGACCAGGTAGTCGCCGGTCCAGTCCGTGGACGATTCAACATGGGGCGAGTTTGAGTTGTCGCTCCAGATGAACGTACCCGTCAGGGTCGCGGAACTAGAGGCCGCGTTCGCATCGAAGCTGCTCGACGCTACCCACGTGACCGTCACGGCATCAGTGCCGTCTGCGGCACCCTCGACTTGAGCCTTGATGCTGAAGTCACCCACAGGCTGCTCGTTCGTGGCAAGGAATGTTACCACGCCACTCGCGCTGGAAAGGGTTCCAGGGACCTGCGTGTTACTCGCATCATACACCTTGATATCGCTCACATCGACGTTCGCGGTGTCCGAGAAGCTCCAGACCGCCTTGATCCAGGTGATCGTGCCAGTGCCACCAGAGCCAACGTTGAATTTGGCAAGGGTGTTGATCGCGCCACCTGCGACCAGCGTCGGAGTCGGCAGACTTAGCGCGGTTATCGTCGGAACGGCCTTGTATGCGTACAAGGGGTTACCCGAGGAGTCGGCCGAAGTGATAGCCGCTTCCGTGCCGGTAGAGCCTGCGATCGATCGAGAGTCAGACACATCTAGTGAAACCGTGTGGTTCGCACCAGAAGCACCAGCGCCCGGGCTGGCAACCGTGCCGAGAACCAGGTCGACAGTCAGCGTCTTGCTGGTGTTCGCCGCTACATTTGGCTGGTTCGCAGTCGAGATGTAGAAGAGCATATCCGTCTGTGCAGGCAGGGAGGCAACGACCGTGCTGCCGTCCTTAATCTGCACAGAGGAGATACCGGTTGCGTTCGGCATCGTCAGGTTCAAGAGGCTAATCTTGTAGGACTCGTTGACCGCATTGAACTTGAATGCTGCGGCAGTTACGGTCTGCTCGTCGCCCACAATGCGGGCGACAGGCGTGACCGCGGTGTCCAGAGAAGCCGTGAAGGATCCAGCACCGATGGTCATGTTTTGACCATCCGTGTCGGTTACAACCAGCGTAGCGCCAGAGGATACGGTCGTACCCTCGACGTCCAGGTTCGTGTCGAACACGTGACCCGAGGTCGATGCAGTGCTCAGGATCGTGGCGTAGACCTCGACCTGCAGCACTTCGTTGATGCCAAGCGTGTAGTTGACCGAGAAGGAGTTGCTCGCGTTCACGGTCGACTTAACCGACGTCTGCTGGCTGCCGTACTTGACGTACATGTCGCGGAGCTCGCCTGCACCAGTGGTGCCGGTGACCTCGTTGATGTCAGCCAAGAACGTGGTCAGGTTCGTCGATTCGGCGTTCGAGCCGGTGATGGTGTACGCACCGATCTTGTATGCCGACTGAGGCGGTACAACCGTCTGGTCAGCATAGTTGAGATTCTTCTGAAGGGTCACCGCGCCGGTCACAACCGTGCGGTTGTTGCCCTCGAGGTCGGAGCTGGGCACATCAACGATCGTGCTGGACTCGAGACCTTCACCGTTGTTGATACCGGTGATCAAGACACCGGAGATGATGTCCGCATCTCCGAGGTCGGTACCGGAGTCGCCGTCCTGCGCGTCAGCGCGGAGTTCGACCGTAGTCGCAACACCAGGCATGAACGTGTAGTTGACGGTGTACTCAACGCTGGTAGCGACCGATGCTACGGTCAGTATCTGCGTCGAGCCATACTGCGTGCCGTTGATGAGCACGCGACCATCACGCAACGACGGAACGGCAGGATCAGAGACAGAAGCCGTGAAGTTCAGGGTCTCGACTTTGATCGCCTCTCCGTACGCGGTGAAGGTGTACTTGGCCAGAGGGACATCATCCGTTCCATCGACGACATCGCCAGACGGAGAGTCAGATGCCTTCACAGCGGTCATACTCGCTGCACCGATGGTTCCTGATGCTGGACCGAACGGGTATGCAGCGGCCTGCGTCATGATGCCAACGTTGTAGTCGACATCTACCAACTCGAGGTCGTAGGAGCCGTGCGTGGTCGAACCACGGAGGTCGAACTCGTACGTGTCACCTGCGCCGCCAACGATGTCACCGATGACCTTGACGATGCGCGAACCAGTGCTGGTCTTCACGAGGGTGTTCCCCAGGAAGTGCACGTAGTCATTCGCATCGATGCCGGTCGCGGTCGCGATCTGTACGCCGTCTACATACAGCTTGAAGTTCGCGAAGTCAGCAGCTTTCGCTGAACCGACCAGACGAAGCGACAAGCGCTTGAAGTAGACGTCGTTCACAGCGCTGGACAGGGTTCCCTGCCAGAGCGTGACCTCTGCCTGCGGGTCAAGGGTCCCACCGCCAGATGCGGCGCTGATCGTAACATCAGCAAGGTTGCCGTTCTCTGCCGCGATGGAGTGCAGGTTGCCGGAGACCGAGACGGTCGTGTCGTTGATTTGGGTCAACTGCACGCCGACGGTCTTGCCGGACATTGCATCCGCCACCGTCGCGCGAACCGCCACTGTCGCCGGGGCGTTGAAGAGCCCGTTGGTGTCGTTGAAGGTCAGTGTGTTGTCCGAGAAGGTAAGCCCGTCTGAGACGCGGATACCGTTCACGAACAGGAAGGCGAAGTCGAAGACGTCGTCACCCGAGACGCCGAGGCGCTTGAGGACGAACTTCGTGACCTTGCCGGAGCCGGTGACGTTGAAGTGCGCCAGGTCGGCGAGACCCTGGTCCTCCAGCAGCGTGCTGGAAGCCGGGTTGTCGCCAGCCAGGGATGCACCGAACGGACCAGTCACACCCACACCGCGGGTGTAGTCAGGAACCTGGCTTACCGAGGTGTAATCGGAACCGACTCCGTAGAGGGCCTGCTCAAGGTTGTTGATGCAGAACACCTTCTTGAAGAAGTTCGGGTCGTCCGCTACGGCCTGCGCACCGGTCGTGTTGACCCAGTGCAGGACCGCAACGTCCTCAGAAGTCACTTCC
>DATEYD010000199.1:0-1692 GCA_035583445.1 Minisyncoccota bacterium | reverse complement strand
TAGACCTCGTCGGTTGATACATGGAGAATTTTTTCGACATTCGGGCACCCACGGGCTGCTTCGAGCAGTGCATGGACACCGAGCACGTTGCCGATCAAAAAACGCTCGGCATCGCGGATTGAGCGATCGACATGCGTTTCTGCCGCCAGGTTTATCACCCGATCCGCCAGCGGAACGAGCTGATCGGTGATTGACCGGTCGACGCAGCTCCCGATGACGAATGCGATTCGGGACCTCCCAGAACGGAGGAATTCGCCTACGTCTTTTCCGAGGTTGTCGCGTGGCAGACAAACCGGCGACCATCCTTCCAGCCGGCCTTTCCATCTCCCGAGCGTTTCGGCGACGGGGAAGGAGACCGTCATCGACCCCGTATCATCAAATTCGATGCGAGCGGCTTCGCCGTGGGGAGACGGCTGGAACACGCTGAACGGGGGAAGCACGTCGGCCAGGTTCGTAAGTCGGCCTGCATACGAGAGGGAATCGAGGATTATAACAGAAGCCTCTGGATCGGACAGCAAGAGGTGCCGCGTGAAGTTGGATCCGATGAAACCAGCACCACCGGTGACGAGGTAGGTCATGAGTTCATGTACCAGTATATTCGATGGGGTTCCGAATGTCATCCGGAAGATTCGTTGTCCGGATTGCCGAATCGAATTCTGTAGCGGGTTAATATTCATTCTTGACAGGCCCTCGATCGAATCGATAGGCTGACCGGGATATGAGGGCGATCGAGTCCGGAATCAGCGTCGTGATTCCGGTGTACAACAGCGAGCAGTGCCTCGAGACGTTATGCATCAGATTGCAGAGGGTGCTTCATTCCCTGACGAGGAACTCTGAGATCATCCTCGTCAATGACGCCAGTCGAGACGGCAGTTGGCTGAAGATTTGCGCGCTCGCCCGGTCTCATTCGGATATCCTAGGACTCGATCTACGAAAGAACTTCGGGCAGGACAGCGCCATCATGGCCGGGTTGCGGTACGCGCGCGGCCGGTTCATCATCATCATGGATGACGACCTCCAGCACGATCCCGAGGACATCCCAAAACTGGTCGCGAGGCTTGAGAACGGCGCTGACGTCTGCTACGGGAGATTTGCCCGTAAGCGGCAAACCTGGTTCAAGAACGCGGGAAGCTGGTTCAACGACAAAGTGGCGAACGTCATCCTCAAGAAACCGAAGGGAATCTACCTCTCGCCGTTCAAGGGCATGCACCGGGAGATCGCGCGGGAAATTTCTCGGTACACCGGTCCGTACCCTTACATCGACGGACTCTTATTTCGGGTGACCTCGCGCATCGATCAGGTCGATGTCGCCCACCATGCCAGGTACGCGGGGAAGGGTAATTTCACTCTCCGTAAGTCCATCCGCGTGTGGACGCGACTGGCGACGAACTTCTCGATCACGCCGCTGCGGATCGCTACCGTCCTCGGATTCCTGACTTCGCTCTGCGGGTTCACTCTCGCGGTCGTCTACATCGTCCGATATATCATAGGCATGAAAGGCCCCGAGGGGTGGGCATCGCTCATGGTCGTCGTCCTGTGCATCGGGGGCGTCCAGATGGTTTCCCTCGGCATCGTGGGCGAATACGTCGGCAGACTGTTCCTCCACAACAGCAAGCATCCGCAATTCGCCGTGCGGCAGATCGTGGGTAAAGCGCCATCGAGAAAGTCGATGGACGATGAAGGGTAGCATCG
>DATEYD010000198.1:0-1604 GCA_035583445.1 Minisyncoccota bacterium | reverse complement strand
ATACGCCGTTTGCAGCGATGTTCGGGTCGTCCACTAATACGGTAACATTCATCTTGGAGCCCCCGAAGACCACTGTCGCGGCAGCTTGGACGGTAACCGCCGGGCCCTGGTCGTCGATCGTCGCGGATACGGTTGTGCCGTATGCGACATTCCCGTCTGGGTCTTCCGCCCTCACGACCACGGTATGGGTGCCGTCGGGCCATGCGTCGGTGAGCACTTCCCATTGGTGCGTGAAGTTCTGGTAGGTGCCGCCGTCAAGCGAGAATGTAACGGAAACCAGGGACAACGAATCGTCCGTGATCGAGTATCTCACGGCAGTGCCGCTCCGAACAACAGATCCGTCAGCTGGGGACCGAAGCTCTATCACAGGCGCGTTCAATTTCAGCGTCTCGTGAATCACCAGGGTATTCCCGTCGTCGTCAGTAAGGGTGAGAGTCACTGTGTAATCCCTGTCCGGGTTGTACTTGTGCCTCACGATACTCACCGGACCTGAAGCCGATTCCCAGGTCGCCGAATCCCCGAAGTCCCAAACAGTCCGGTTCACGTCCGGGTATCGCGCTGCAATCGCTCTGGCGTCGAACGAGATGTTGCTGGTCTCTCCCGGGTCTCTCGTTGCGAGAAGATCATCTGCGGTCCCTGATAGGCCGAGATCATCGGGATAGACCGACGCCGAACCGTAAGCGTAGGAGCCATTCGACATCGACGCCCTCACCTTGACAAGATAGTACTGCGCTTGGACGTAAGTGTGATTCGCCGCTCCTGAGGCCGTAGTGGCATCGACCTCGAAGCCAGACGGGTCGGCGTCGAAGTCCCAGTCGAACGAATCCGCCGTGTATGCAGAGTCGACCGTAGCTGTGAAGTTGACCTGCATGAACTCGAACAACGGCTCAGGAGTTGTGCATGAGACTATCACGACGGCGACATCGTAGACCGTGATGTTGGTGAACGCAATCGCGGAGTCTCCATCCTCGTCCGTGACTTTCAACGCAACGGTGAAGTTGGCATGCGCGGCAGATGACTGGAACACGTGTGAAGTGTGGTTGGTCGTCCCTGTGAAGACCTGCGAGACGAACGGCCCGGACGTGTAAGAGAAGTTCCAATCGTGACTCGCTATCGTATCAATAGTCGTGTGCCACGCGTCGACGACTGCGTAGAACAGCACTGGGGATCCCTCTGAGGCTGATGAAGGTGACGAGATGGTCACCGACGGGGACATCCGGTTCACCGTGATGGCCTTCAGGGTCGAGTTGACCGAACCGTCCTCATCCCTTACCTGCAGGGTCACGTTGTGGGTCCCATCGTCCATCTGTCGGGTGATCGAATGGGACAGACCCGAAGACACGAGCACGCCGTCCACGGTCCAGTTCACCTCAACTACTGCATCGAAAGATGTCGAAGTGTCATTGAAAAGAACATCCTGACCCTCCGATGGGGAGGCCGGCGTCCAAGTGAAGGACACATGAGGAACGCCGTCGGCAATCGTCACTGTGGCGACGCTTGAATTCACGAAGCTGAGATTGAACGGGTCGCGGACGGCCAGGGTGGCGTTGTATGTTCCCTGAACTGCGTAGACGTGCGATGACACCGGATTGTGAGTCCATCCG
>DATEYD010000197.1:0-1865 GCA_035583445.1 Minisyncoccota bacterium | reverse complement strand
GCCTCGACTCTGACACTCGTCCCTCTCACCTTCTGGAAGGCGCTCCCGGACCAAGCCCACACCTCAATCGTACTCGCCTGCACCCGATGCCCGCTGTCCGAAGGATGCAGCTCGACGCCCACCAGGTCGCGCACCATGCCCAGGTCAGCTCCGATGCTCGTGGACGCACGATCCAGCGCCAGTTCGACCTCCCCGCTGCCAATTACCAGTTCGCCCTGCCCCCTATAATCTTCGATCGCGGCACCCGCCATCTCGCTCCGCTTTTGCTCTGGCCAATACCCCTCGTCCGCGGACACCAGGCGCCGCAGTGTATCGTAGGAATAGCTGTTGCTTCCCTTGGCGGTCATGTCCCCAGCCATATCGTAGTTGTATACGTAGTTCGGCAGCGACTCGAGCCCACCGCCGCTTTTATACCCCAGCCGCGCGAGCCTCCCGTCGCCGTCCCAGTCCTGCTCCAGTTCCGCTCCGTTGCTCAGCCGGTATCCGGTGAGCCGCCCTGCAGCGTCCCTGAGCACGCTCCCATGCTCCGTCCAACCCTGCACCTCTGAAAGCAGTCCGATCCCATCGTAAAGATAACTCTGCATCTTTCCTGACGGGTACCCAACCTGCTTCGCCCGTCCCGCTTCGTTGTAGCTCCACGTAGCACGGAAAATCTCCCCTCCTATCGACGTGCGCAGGGCTCTCACCCGCCCGTAGGGGTCGGAAGTGTAGACGTCCTCCTCCGAGAGATTGTAGAGAGTGATGACGCCTTCAGTAGAAGCGCTTTTCCGGTTTCCAGCCCGATCCCAGCTGAAGGTTTGTGTCTGTTCCCGCACCCCGTCGCTCTTGACCACCTGCTCCAGGAGGTACGCATCCGTGTACGTGTAGTCGGTCTCGATCCCCGCCGCGTCGCGCGACCACATGAGGTTGCCCACGGCATCGTAGGCCCAGAGTGAAATGGCTTCGTCTGCGCGCCGCTCCTCGATCAGCCGGCCCAGCTCGTCGTAGCTCATCAGGCGAACATTCCCGTTCGCATCTTTTTCGCGGGTCAGGTTGCCTCGGGCATCGTAGGAAAGCTGCCGGGTTTTCCCCATGGCATCCGTTTCGACCTGCAGTCTCTTGAAAGAATCGAAGCTATATGACGTTGCGTTCCCGTTGCCATCCACTACGCGGTTCTTGTTGCCAGCCGCGTCGTACCCGAACGCCATTGAGCTGCCTGATGGAAGCCTTGTCTCGATGATCCGACCAAGCCCGTCGTAGCTCATTTTCGTTCGGTACAGCCCGCCCACGAGGTTCTCAATCTCGAGCGCGGATTCATTGTAGGTCCTCTCGGTGAGAATCACCTTCGTCTCGCTCGGGTCGCTCTTCCGCTCCGTCAGCGGCTTGTTGCGTGCTGAATAAAGGAAGGTCGTCACTGACCCGTCAGCATCCACGCGTTTCAGCAGGTTCCCCCGGGGATCGTATGTGAGGCTCACCGATGCGACTGCGGTACCTCCGTCAGCTGAAGGAATGATGGCCTTCACCAGCCGGTTCACATCGTCATGCCAGAACTCCGCACGGTAGTTCCCGCTGTACGCAGGATCGTTCCCACGCGGATCGGTCATCAGGACCTGGTTGTCGTCCGCGTCGTACGCATAGGTGGTCCGGTTTCCAGCCCGGTCGGTCTCGCTCAGCACCTTGCCGGTCGCCGAGTAAACCGTGATCTTCGCCTTCCTCTCGGCGGCAGGCAGTAGGGCATCGTTGGCGTCGACCACCATGACACGGTTGCCGTTCTCGTCGTAGCCGTACAGTTCCCGCGCGACAGCTGGCGTGGGAGTGCCGTTCGCCCGCTCCGTGTAAGGCCGCTCCATAGATAGTGGTAATCCAAGCTCGTTGTTCACGTACCG
>DATEYD010000196.1:0-2183 GCA_035583445.1 Minisyncoccota bacterium | reverse complement strand
GGAATGCCGTCGGAGAGCCTGCGGTCGCATACGACTTCTCGGCCGTCAGGCTCACGACCTCCCCCTCCGCCGTTCCTCCGAACGATTCGACGTAGTACGTTCCATCTCCGAAGGCTATCGTGAACTTCAGCGGGTCACCGTCAGGGTCCGATGCGCTCGCAGAGAAGGTTACGACCTGTCCAGTGTATGGAGTGTTGTCGTCCACGGATAGCAACAGATCAGTTGGCTTCTTGTTGGCGGAAGGGTTGTACACATACACGGTCCCCGAATCGGAGGTGTTGTGCCCGGGCAGTCCCGTCAGGTCGTCCGCCCACACTGTGAGCGTGAACGTGCCTCTATTGCTGTAGGAGTGCGATTCCGTCGGGACGGCGGTGACTGATATCGAGCCGTCTCCCCAATCCCAGGTGAACCGCATTGAGTTCTCGGGATCGCTCGCGGTGACCGTGTAGATCTCCGTCTGCCTTATCGGGATGTCCGGGAAGTCGGGCACGGATATTGTGGGCGCGTTGTTGTTCGCAACGTACACCAGCTCACTGTAGGTCACGGGTCTTGAACCCTGCCCGAGGTGGTTGTCCGTCACGGACAGAGTGACGGTGAACGATCCTTCAGCGCCAAACTGGTGCTCCACGACTTGACCCTCAGTCGAATGGCCGTCGCCGAAGTTCCATGTGTAGTAGAGCGGATCGCTGTTGGGGTCCGTTGCCGTCCCCGTGAAGGTCACGAACGTCCCTGCGTCGGGGTCTGTGGGATCGTACGTGAACGACACTCCGGTCGGCGCCTGGTTGCTCATGTCGTAGGCCGCGACGTTTATCATCGCACTTGTGGTGAAGTTGTCGTCGAAGCCGTTCGATGCTCCCGCCTCCCGCACCGCCAGCCAGACCTCGTATAGGCCATCCGCGGCATATGTGTGGGACGCTGCGCCGCTCGAACTCCAGTCCGTCTTCGTCCCATCTCCCCAGAACCATCTGTACGCCAGTGGCGTTGTCGGATCGTCATCCAGGGCGGTCGCGAGGAAACTCTCGGAGACGCCAACTTCCGCATCTACAGCACCCGATGAGCCCGTGTAGCTCGTGAACTGCGGAGCATGGTTCTCGTTGGGGTACATTTGCTGCGAGAGCCACTGGGCCCAGATATCCGGCAACAGCATGTACGTATTGTTCCAGTCCCCAAGGCTGTCCGGGTTCCAGGTGATCGTGCTGACTCCGTAGTTGTCGTTGCTGTACGCGACGCACTGGCATCCGAAGTTGTCGTACGCCATCTGCTGCATCGTGTTGAGTATCTCCAGTCTCGCGGCTGGGTCCACCGTCACCAGAGACAGGTCATAGAGCGCATCATATGTCTCATCGACCCAGTAGACATCGCTGCTGCTGCCTATCGAATACGATGTCAGAACCTCCAGAATGCTCGACGCGTCGGTGAGGACGCTGAAGATCCAGTCCCAGAGCCACAGATCGTAGTCCGCAGCGTACCATATGGTGTTCATTTCGCTCACGGAATGGATTTCAAGATCCAGGAATACACCGATAGCCGCTGCCCAGGTCTTGATCTTCATCGCTCCGTTATACCAGTCGACGCTGGTATCCAGAGTGTAGAACCGGAACGACAGGGGATCGACTGCCAGATTGTTCTCGTCAAGCCTGTAGAGAGGACATGTGGTTGAAGTCGCGAGAGCGCCCGTCGCATCATAGTCCCATCCAGCGGCCCTCAACATGTTCCTCGCCGCGACGGGGTCGTAGGGAACCGGGTCGGGGATGTCATAGTGGCCCGGGTTGGCCGGGGGCACCAGGGAGTCCGCGACCGAGCCGAGACCCATCATGATGTCGTCCACGAAGGCCTGCTTGTCGAGGCACATCGCAATGGCCTCCTTGACGGCAGGGTTCAGTAGCAGCTGGTTGTTGGTGCCCGCCATGAACGACCCCTTGAGCTCAGCCCTGAGCTCGTCTGTCATCTGGTTCAGGTTGAACTCGTACACAAAGCCTGCGCTCTGCGAGAATCCGATGACGTTCGAGTAAGTGGGCAGTGTGTCGAGAAACAGCGATGGAGACACCCTCAGCATGCAGTCGATGTCGCCCGAGTTGAGGTCCAACAGAGCAATATCGGGGGACAGCTCCTCCTTGATTATCCAGGCGTCCGTGTGAATCTGCCAGCCCTTGTTCTCCGTCTGGAACCAGATCGGGTTCCTC
>DATEYD010000195.1:0-1788 GCA_035583445.1 Minisyncoccota bacterium | reverse complement strand
TCAAAAATACGCGCCGAAAAAGTGCGAAACTTGAACTAAGCGCAGATCGACCGAGGCGGCGCCGCTATCGCGAATCTCTTTAGTTTGACTGTTTGATTTGGGTTGACTTGACTTAAGTGTTTGTGTATGAGCACCTTCCGTGGTTCATGGTTGACCGAGGCTTCACGGAAGGAGCATGTTCATGGAAGTGGATTTTGGAGAACGCAGGGAGCAGTTGTTGGACGAATGCACGGTGGCGCCGCAGGTCTTTGACCGGGTGATGCCGCGGCTGGAGCGGTTTATGGAACCGTTTGTCGAAAGCCTGGTCCGAAGGGAGCAGGTCGAGCACGCACACACGTTCGTCGGAGGGCTGCTGTCGGATTTGGAGCGCAAGAATGCCGAGTCGATCGCCTATCGATTCGGGCAGGAACGGATGCCGCTGCAATGGTTCCTGGGCGTTTCCGACTGGAACGACGAGCCGTTGCGCGACCAGTTGGTCCGTCAGGTGGGCCAGCAGTTGGGCGAGGACGATGGCGTGATCGTCTTCGATCCTTCGGCCTTTCCCAAGTCCGGCCGCGAGTCGGTCGGCGTCTCCAGGCAATGGTGTGGACGTTTGGGAAAAGTGGAGAACTGCCAGGTGGCGGTCTTTATGGGCTACGTTTCGAGCCGGGAGCATGCCCTGGTGGACATGCGGCTTTACCTTCCCAAAGAGTGGACCCAGGACAAAGCTCGCTGCAAGAAGGCGGGCGTGCCCGAGGATCGCCGGCGTCATCGCACGCGGCATCAGTTGTGCCTGGAAATGCTCGCCGAGCACGGCGACAAGCTGCCGCACGGATGGATTGCCGGCGACGACGAGTTGGGCCGTCCCTACGCATTTCGCCGCGGTTTGGACCGGATGAAGGAACGCTACTTGCTGGCCGTGCCTTCCAACACGTTGATCCGCGACCTCGACGCGCCCGAGCCGGAATACTCCGGTCGAGGGCGAGTGCCGAAGCGTCCCTGGCAACGCGTCGACGCCTGGGTGGCGTCGCGCGACGAAGGCGAGTGGACCGAGATCGACGTGCGCGATGGAGCCAAGGGACCGTTGCTGGTGGAAGCAATCACGCGGCGGGTTGCCGGCCGCACGCCCCGTCGCCAGCAAGGCCACCCCGAAATCCTCGTGGTCATCCGCTACCGCGATCGCGACAACGCCAAGGTGGTCAAGACCGACTACCACCTCTCGAATGCCTCGCCCGATACGCCGCCGGAACAATTCGCTCGCGTCGCCAAAGCGGAGAATCGCATCGAAGAGTGCATCCGACGCTCGAAGAGCGAAGCCGGGCTGGCCGACTACGAAGTTCGCAACTGGAAAGGCTGGCATCACCATCAGACGCTATCGCTCATCGCCACGTGGTTCCTGGTGACAGAAGTCCGTCGGGGAAAAAAAATGGACGCCGGCGATTACCGTTCCTCAAATCCGCGAAGGCATCTCGTTGATCCTGCACCGTGCCTGCGGATGCGGTACCACCCGCCGCATCCAACACGAACGCGAACGACGCCTCATCCGAAACGAACTCGCTCGCCTCTATCACTGGAAACAACATAACCGCCTGCCACCGTTGAACATAAGCAAAAGGCAAATCTAAAACAGTCGAACTAATAGTCTATACCTTACGCGGGCAAGAGTGATACGTTCTCGAACGTCTGGAAGTTAAGGGTCATCAGGTTTTCGAGAGGGGTCCGATGGGTGGTACTGATTTGAGACAGACATGTCTGTATCGCGGTCCGGAAGTCGTCGAACCGTGCATGGTACTTGCCGTAGAGTTCCTT
>DATEYD010000194.1:0-1948 GCA_035583445.1 Minisyncoccota bacterium | reverse complement strand
ATGAACCAGCTGACAGAGGAGAATAGGGATTTGTACAACCTCGGGAACCCGACTGATTACAACGACCAGCTGCTTCTCGACCCGGTCATAAAGCTCGCCCTGCAGATGTCCATCAACAAGCAGGGTTTCGTTGACAGCGCTCTGGATGGCCTCGGAAAGCCGGCTGACTCACTGATTCCCGAAGTGAGCCCGTGGCGGTACGACTACGGTGGCCCGGGAGCGCCCCCAGGCGAGGTCGAGATACCCTTCGATACAACCAACGCCAGGATGATGCTCTACGCGAACGGCTGGAAGTACAGGCAGACAGGGACGGAGATACTGTCGACAGACGGCGACTACCTCACATACTTCCCATTGTCGAAGAAGGTAGGCACGACCGTGACCGACACGCTCTCGTTCAGGTTCGTCACCCCGAACACCGATTCGTTCTTCACCGAGGGTTCCCTGCTCATCGAACAGTGGGCCGCTCAGACCGGCATCGACCTGCTGTACAGCGCTGAGCCATCGGGTACGATGAACACGCTCTGGTACGCTGCGGACTACGACACATGGTTCTGGGACTGGTGGTTCACTCCCAACTCCGAGCCGTCTGTTGATATTATGCAGGTCATCGCGACCGAGGCAATCGGCAGCTGGAGCGATGTCTACTGGTCGAACGCGACCTATGACGCCCTGTACTACGAGTCTCTCACAACGATGAACCCGGACCTCAGGGGCGAGATCCTGGACGAGATGCAGAGGATGGTCTACGAGGACATCGGTTGCTTCCCCGTAGCCTGGATGGACATGCTCTACGCGGCCCAGTCCGTGGCTCCAGAGAGCTGGCAGAACTTCGGCAACTGGACCCAGAAGTACCCATTGACGGCCGACTCCGGATATCCATGGTTGTTCACGCAGATCTATCCTGCGGACAACCCCGCGCCTCAGATCACTGGATGGACTGACCCATACGAGTCGGACACTCTCACACCCGTGGACTTCTCTGCTACTGTGGTGGACTCCGGCCCCGCTGCGACGCTCGAATACAGATGGAACTTCGGTGACGGCACCAAGAGCGCTTGGTCGACCTCAGCCGCAGTGAGCCACCTCTATCCGGTCGACGGATACTACGAGGCGTGGATGATGGTCAGAGAGGTCGGCACAGCTGATGGCTTCATGACCTCCAAGAAGACATCCGTGACGATCATCGACCTGTCGAACTCGGCGCCTTATGGCCAGAGCTTCACGTTCGCACCAATCGACCCGGACTCCGGTACGCTCGTCTACCTCAACGGAACGGCGACCGATGACAACCCCGGTGACACGCTGACTTTCACCTGGGACTTCGGCGATGGCGACATCGGAGCCGGACAGAACACGGTGCATCAGTTCGCGGCGCAGAGCGCCCCGTCCTACACGGTGACGATGTACGTCGACGACAACCACCTCGGCCAGCAGACCAGGCCTGTCTCGACATCGAACCTGATATCGGTCGCACCGAACAGCCCGCCGACGGTAGTTGCCCAAGATGAGCCAACAGTCGAGTGGAAGACACCGTTCGAGTTCCGATCCGTGGCTTCCGACGTCGATTCCAGGGATACGCTGAGGTTCACCTGGGATTGGGACGACGGCAGCCCGCTCTCAGTGACGGCGACGAACACGGCGTTCCACACCTACACACAGAAGCTGACATACACAATCGAGGTGTGGTGCGACGACCTGACGGGCCTGCCCGGACACAACGTATCGGACACCGCCACAGTGGTCGTCGGTTCGACCACGAACTACGCGCCGCTGATCACCGACTTCCATGTCTCGAATGACATGCCCGCGGTCGATGATACGGTCACGTTCTACGGAACAGCGGTGGACAGGGACAATGATCTGCTGACGTACACATGGGACTTCGGAGATACAACCACAGACACGTCCGCGCAGACGGTGGTGAACTCGACCCTTACGATGGACC
>DATEYD010000193.1:0-1663 GCA_035583445.1 Minisyncoccota bacterium | reverse complement strand
GTCGTAGTTGCGGATCTTCCCCTTCAGAACCGACCGGTCGGGAAGCCGAATCTCCACCTCGGTCGCGGAAAAGGCGGCGAGGTCCTTTTCGAGGAGCAGGATGTCCGACTGAGGGATCGTCCGTTTCTGTCCGAAGCTGCTGATTGCGATGCCCGTTGTACCTTCGACGACCGCTGTCCCGAAAAGGACGGTCCCGTCCTTCAGTTCGATGACGTCGGCGCTCAGGGGGGTGAATGGAATCGTCAGCATGGCCACCAGGAGAAGGCGGCGCGATAGTTCACGCATTCCGGTTGACCTCCGGGCGGTGGAGCTTCGCAGTGAAGCTTCACATGTTTTTCTATTATTTCATTCGGCGGTGAGGCGCATTAACATCACGAAAAAAGCACAGCGCCGAACCGCGTGTCGCATCCGTCGACGAGCGAAAAATGACATGGTTGAAACCCGGCTGGCCCGAAGGATATCGCGCTTCGTGCTCTATTTCCACCACTCATTGTCCCATTTTCCGGGAAATCTTGGCACGGGATTTTCCCCTGAGCGAACCCGTTTACCGTGGTACCAGTTAATGCGGAGGCGGGTTCCGGTTCGGTGCATTGAATGGTTGGCAATGCCGAAACGGGAGTAGGCCCGGTAGCAATATGAAGACCATGAGAATTTCCATCACCCTTTCGCTCGTCGCGGCAGCGCTGCTGTTCGCAAGCTGCAAGCTTGGGCTGCTGAACGTCGGCCTCGGCGACAAGGTCGACATCCTGCCGCCCGGCATCACCATCGTTCCGCATGACGGCGTCCAGAACGGCGCCTACATCCACGGCACGGTGACGGTGAACGGAAGGGTCTCCGACGACGTCGGGGTGTCGTCCGTCACCTGGATGTTCGCCGACGAGGCCACCGGGGACCCGTCGCCGACGGGCACTGCCACCCTCGATGCGGAGAAGACGAACTGGAGCTTCGTGCTCGACACGCAGAACCCCGCGTGGAACGCCAATCTGATCGCCGACGGCGAGAAGAGCTTCACCATCACGGTCACCGACGAGGCGGGCAAGAGCACCGAAACCCGGATGCTCCTGATCTTCGACAACACCCCTCCCAGTGCCACGTTCATCAACCCGGCTGACGGCGCCTCGATCTACGGCCAGGTCAACCTTCGCGGCGCCAGCTCGGACAACACGAGCCTGATCAAGGTGGAGGTCCGCATCGGGAATCCCCCGTCGCTGGACCCCGACGAAGGCTTCGTGATCATTACGGGCAGCAAGTACGATTGGGTCCGATCCTTCACCGCCGAGGCGTACAAGGAAGTCGGCAAGGCGATCGACAACGGCGACGGCACCTGGACGCTCCCGATCTACGTCCGGGTCTACGACTACGCGGGCAACGTGTCGACCAACGAGCCGTCGCTCGAGACCGATCCGCTGTACCCTGATGACCTCAAGGCAACCTACGGCGACGCACTCTCGTTCGACCCGACGAAGATTCCCTCGTACTCGCTGATCATCGACTCCGACATGGACAAGCCGACCGCCTCCATCCAGATCCCCCACGACTCCTCGACCCTGGCAGGCACCGTGGTCGCGAGCGGCTCGTGCTTCGACGAGAACCCTGGCATGGACAGGGTGGACATGCGGATCATGGCCCTCGAGGACGATGGCGACGAGATCGGGTACGTGCG
>DATEYD010000192.1:0-4849 GCA_035583445.1 Minisyncoccota bacterium | reverse complement strand
TCCTCGAGCACGCGCACGATGCGGGCGTGTCGATCGAGTCGATATGCGGCTCGGCCGGTAAGTGCGGAAAGTGCAAGGTAGTCGTGCGGACGGGTGCTTCGTCACTGTCTCCCCCCACTGACTCGGAGACCAAGCTGCTGTCTTCTGATGCTCTCAGGAGCGGCGTCCGGCTCGCATGTCAGGCCCGGATTCAGACGCCCTCGCGGATTGTGCTCGAGGTTCCCGAGGAGAGCAGGAGGGGACATCACAGGTTACTTGCGTCCGGGGTCGAACCCGAGGTCAAACTCCAGCCCGCAGTCAGGAAGTCGCTCCTCAAGATACCGCCCGCGACCCTGAGGGACCTGCGCGCGGACGATGACAGACTGATCGATGTTCTCTTCAAGCGCGCGCGCATCCGCGCCTCAATACACCCCGGAGTGCACGGATCCCTTCCGGACGCGATCAGGCAGAAGGAGTGGACTGCGACAGTAACGACCTTCAGGGATACGGAGATAATCCAGGTCGAGCCGGGCGACACGACCGACGAAGTCTTCGGGGTGGCGGTCGACATAGGCACGACCAAGGTCGTCGCCTATCTCATCGACCTGAGGACTGGAGAAACACTCGCGAACGAGAGCATGCCCAACCCGCAGATACCTTTTGGCGAGGATCTGATGTCCAGGATATCGTACACGATCAAGGAACCTGAGGGCGGTAAGAGGCTGCAGAGCGTCATCGTCGACGGCCTGAACACTCTCATCCGCAGACTGTGCGAGCAGAACAGATTGCAGCCGGAGGACATCCTCGAGGTCATGGTCGTGGGCAACACAGCGATGCACCACCTGTTCTTCGGGATACCCGCCCACCATGTCGCCGCGGCGCCATACGCGCCTGTCGTAAGGACTTCACTTGCAGTCTCTCCCAGCCACCTGGGTGTGGACATCTACCCGTTCGGGAGAGTATCATCGCTGCCGAACGTGGCTGGATTCGTCGGAGCAGACGCCGTAGCCGACCTCGTCTCGAGCGGCCTGTTCAAGGATAGAAAGATCGGGATGATGATCGACATAGGAACCAACACCGAGATCATCGCCGGCAACAGCGAGAGGCTCATCAGCTGCTCATGCGCGTCAGGACCTGCATTCGAGGGGGCGCACATCAAATTCGGCATGCGCGCGTCCACTGGCGCCATCGAACGCGTCTGGATCGACCCCTCCGGTGGTGAGGTGCTTCTCAGGACAGTCGATGACGCGCAACCGAGAGGGATATGTGGATCAGGGATTGTCGATGCCATCTCGGAGATGTTCAAGGCTGGCATGCTCGATGCGTCGGGCAGGCTCGCGTCCGCGAAGGGCAGGGACCGAATACGTAAGTCGGAGACGGGGGGAAACGAATTCGTGCTCGCGCGGGCAAACGAGACGGCGATGGGCGAGGAAATCACGATCACGCAACACGACATACAGGAAGTACAGCTGGCCAAGGCAGCGATATTCACGGGCGTCGCGGTCCTGATGAAGAGGCTGAAGCTGAGATGCAGCAATCTGTCGAAGGTCTACGCGGCCGGAGCTTTCGGCACATATGTCGATGCATCGAGTGCGATCAACATCGGCATGTATCCCGACGTGCCGGTTGACAGGATCAAGTTCATCGGAAACGCCGCGGGCTCGGGCGCGAGGATGTGCCTCAAGTCAACGAAGATGCGTGACCTCGCGGATGATCTCTCACGCAAGGTGAAGTACGTCGAGCTGGCAGCTGAGCCGAGCTTCCAGAACGAGTTCGCCCAGGCGATGTTCCTGCCGCACAGGGACCTCTCGAGGTTCCCGAACCACGGCCGCGCATCATCCGGCAGGAAGAGCTGACGACCCGCTACCCTTCCGTCCTCTTCGTGATCTCCTCGAATACCGGGATGTGCTTGTCCGGCAGGTAGCCGCAGAACTTCACGGGGTCGACCGCTTCTGGCGTCTTCACTCCCTTGATGTCGATCTCGCCGCGCGCGAACATCTCCACAGCGACCGCCACGGGCATGGCCGTCTGGAAGGCGGTCGCGTGTATCCCGGAGATCTCGTACGCCTTCTCGTGAGATATGTGCGTCCACGTCTTGATGACGGTGTCCTCTCCGTCCATCCGGCCCGACACTTCAGTGAGCACGCAGCAGGTGCCCTTCAGTTTGCCCGCGAGGTCGTCCGGCCTCGGCATCGTCGCGATGACCACCTCGACGGGCGAGATCTCGACCCCTCGTATCTTGATCGGCTTGAATGAGAGCAGACCGAGCTTCTTCAGGAACTGCACATACTCAACGAAGGTCTCGTCCAGCGTTATCATGAAGTCGCATCTTTTGATCCTCTTGCCGATGAACCTGGGCACCATCTCGCTCTCCTCGTGGTCCGTCATGAAGACCTTCATCGGGCCTATCGGTTCAGGGAACGAGTACACCTCGCTTGTGCTCAGCGGGGGCATGCGCTTCCACTTCCCGTTCTCGTAGTAGAGCGGATCCCTGATGCACTCCTCGATCATGGCGTCAGGGGAGAAGTATGTCGCGAACTCGTAGCCTTCGAGCTTGCTGTTGTCCGCGTCCCGGACGCGAACGTAGTCGACCGACTCCATCCTGTCCGCGGCGCGTTTCGCAAAGATGTTGGACGCGCCCGGGTCTATGCCCATGGAACACAGCGCAAAGACGCCGGCGTCCTTGAACTTCTTGTCCAAGGCCTCTTGGTCGTCGAACATGGGGTGGCCGAACTCCTTGTCCCCGGTGGCCATGTCGATGTAGTTCGCGCCACCCTTGAGACTGCCCTCCATGATCTTGAGATTCAGGGCGGGCATCGTCCCGTTCACGAGCAGGTCGACCTTCTCCGCGACCTTCGCGACCTCGTCCGGGTCCGAGCCGTCTGCCCTCACGATCTCGATCTTGTCGCTCTTCGTCCTCTTCCTCACGTACTCCGGTCCCTTGAGGTTAGTGTCCGCAAGGACCAGGCTCGAGACCAGGTCGCTCTTGACCAGGTCCTGAGCGATACACTGCCCGACTCCGCCGCATCCGAAGATGGCCACATCGATTTGCTTTGACATCGTTCCACTACGCACTCCCTTTTCATCACGTTGTCCGGAAAAACCCCGGACATGACGGGTACAGGGACCCCGTCTAAAAAGGCTTTCATACCGTCCAGGTAGTGCGATGTCCGGAGCTCTGAACCATTCCCTTCAAGACCCCTTTATATGGTGCCTGCGCGTGTGATTAGGGGGATAATAAGGGGAGTAGCACAACGCACCGCCCCCTCAAGTAGTACGATTACGGCGGGCCGCTCGACCGGGCAAGTCGACCGGGAGCCCCGAGGGCAAAAGGCCGAATCGACACGAATTGCTATGGTTCGAGCGCATATTCGAATTCCGTGCGGCTAATATCGCCGTTATCGCACGGGTTTCGAAGATGCCCCGCGAAGCTTAAATAAGGTATGCGCATTGGTGCCGCCGAAGGATTCTGGCCAAGAGCGCTGGCATCCAGGGTGTATGTGAAATAATGAAGGCAATCGTACTGGGAACCGGTGCGGTCGGCTCTGTCACGGCAGAGATACTGGGCCGCTCGGTGGAGTTTGACAAGGTCGTCCTCGCAGATGTCAATCTGGAGAGGGCCAAGAGAGCGGAGAAGAAAATCGCCAGCGACAAGGTGAGCGTCGAGAAGATAGACGCCTCCGACGTCGATGGGATGGCCAGGGCGTTCAAGGGGACGGACATCGTCCTGAACGCGGTCATACCGCGCTTCAACATGAACATAATGCGCGCGTGCCTGATGGCGAAGGCAAACTACAGCGACATGGCATGGGACGTCGCGGCGGACACGACCAAGCCGGGTCAGATAATCAAAGAGACCCCAGCGATGACCTACATAGGACTGGATGACGAATTCAAGAAGGCAGGGTTGTCCGGCATGATGGGCCTTGGGTGCGACCCCGGCCTCTCGAACTTATTCGCGAGGATGGCGGCTGACAGGATGGACACGGTGAAGCAGATCCTCATAAGGGACGGGGACAACGGGACCGTTGAGGGGCACCACTTCGCGCCGCTCTGGTCGCCCGAGACGCTCATCGAGGAGGTCCTGATGCCCGCAACGTACTACGCGGACGGACACTACCGGAAGCTCCCTGCGTTCAGCGGCAAGGAAAACTACGTCTTCCCGGACCCAGTCGGAGAGCTGCCGATATACAACGTGGACCACGAGGAGCAGGAGACTCTGCCGACGTACATCGGCAAGGTGCTGGGCAAGGGCTGCGACTACTGCGACTTCAAGATCGCACTCGGCGACGAATACGTCCAGGTCATCGATGTCCTAGGCAAGATCGGGCTCTCGAGCACGAAGCCAGTCGATGTGAAGGGCGTCATGGTGTCCCCGAGAGATGTCGTCTCGGCGGTGCTGCCAGACCCGTCAGTGCTCGCTGACAAGGCCAAGGGCGAGTGCGCGATCGGATCCATCGTGAAGGGCACGAAGGACGGCAGGGACGCCGGACACTTCATCTGGACGCAGCTCAACCACAAGGACTGTCACAAGAAACACGGGTACAGCGCGACCGCTTACTCGGTCGGAGTCCCGTTCGCGATCGGCGCGCTCCTGCTCGCTCAGGGGAAGATCAAGCTCAAGGGCGTCTACCCGCCAGAAATGCTCGACCCGAAGCCCTTCGTCGAGATGCTGCCCAAGTACGGCATGAACTGCCTCGAGAAGAAGCTCTAAGCGGGCTGCGAAACCCCAGGACCGGGGGGCGAACAGCCCCTCCGGACGGCCTTTTCTGAACATATGCCAGCAGGACACCAGCGAACCTTAAATATCATAGCCGCAATGACTTGGCGGGGGGAGACTGGTGGGACTAATCACCAGACTCTCTGGGTG
>DATEYD010000191.1:0-1141 GCA_035583445.1 Minisyncoccota bacterium | reverse complement strand
AGTTGACGCCCGACAGTGATATCGACATCGCCGTCATCCTGGATCGAATTCCCGACCGCTTCGCCGAGCACGAGCGCACCAGTCAACTCGGCGCCAATCTGAGCCTTGAATACGACACGGTCGTACTCTTTTTCTTCGCTGAGGCGGCTGACCTCGAAGCCGGTCGCGTCGGCGTTCATCGTGCGATCGAAGAGGAAGGTGCCGTGGTGCGCGTGTGCAGCAATTGTGGCCATTGGCAATGTTGCCGTGACTCCGAAGACCCGGCAAAGATGCGCGCGAACATGCGGAAGAACGTGAGGTTTCAGATGAGGCAGTTGTCAATCCTGTTATCGGCGATCACACTGAGCGTCGTCTCGTGCGCAACGAATCCACGGGAGAGAACCACTATGTCCGAGAGAAAACAGCAGGAGGCGAAGGCGGCTCCAGGGACTATGCCCGCGCCGATGCCGCCTGGGCCGCTCGAGGAGGAATGGAGCCGGTGGCTGGTCGGGGAGTGGGAGAGTTCCGCCGTGTCGGACCTCCCCGAGTTCAAGGAATGGGTGAAGGGGGCAGGACGGGTGACCATCGAGCTGGGCATAGGCGGGCAGTTCCTGATCATGAGAATCAAGGGTCGTGTGACCAAGGTTTCGGACGAATACGTGCAGTACCTCCGGCAGACCGCACATGCCTCCCAGGACGACATCGAGCGACTACGCCACTTGAGCACGGAGCAGATGGAGTTTCGCACGATCGACCCGCAGACCGGCGCGATCATCGGGTACCTCTTCGATAGCTGGCGCTGTGTGGCCCAAGGGACGGGCAAACGCGAGGGAGACAAGCAGATCATGGAATGGCAGTGGTCTGCACGTGGACAAGGAACATCGGTCCGCACCACGGAAAGGATCAGCGACGATAGGTATACCGTTACCGAGAAGTATACCTTGCCGGACGGTGGCACGATGGAAGACAGAGTCCAGATGGTCCGAGTGAAGTGACTTGTGAAATGCGGGAATAGCCCATGCGATGCCGATGAAAGGGGATGGACATGTGTGAGTTTTGCCTGAAACACGGCGAGGGAAAGAAGTGGTACCTGCAGGCGAAGAACTACTCGGACGATCTCCTGAGCGACATCCGGCGGCGTAAGTTCATCGAGAGCTTCATG
>DATEYD010000190.1:0-2369 GCA_035583445.1 Minisyncoccota bacterium | reverse complement strand
GCCTTGGACGCCAGAGTCGAGCGGCTGTCGAACACCGCGAGCGTCGCAAGAAAGCGAGATGCGTCGTGAATGTCACTAGTACCTCATGCCTCAAATCACTTCCTGTAGAGTTCTGGGAACACGCGTTTGGCGTCTTTACGGCTGAAGGTCCAGTTGATCGTGGTTTTCTTCCGATTGCGGTCGCGTGAACAGTGGGAGACTTCGCTTTGAACCTGTTCGATCGTCGCCAACCGCCGGGCGAGGCACTGCTTGTCGAGTGCCGAGAGTTCGATCTCGGCCATGTTCAGCCAGCTGGCGTGCTTGGGTGTATAGTGCCACACGATCCGATCGAGCAGCGGCCGGGCCGCCTCCTCGCCGAAGGTGTCGATCAGCGACTTCTCGTTGTGCGTGTTGAGGTTATCCATCACCAGGTGCAGCCGCTGGGCTTTGGGGTAACGCTTCAAAACATCACACACGAACCGCGCGAAGTCGGGACGCTTGCGGTGACGCTTGGCCTGCACCAACCGCTTGCCCGCCTTCGGCTCGACCGCCACGAACAGGCTACATGTCCCGCAGCGGCGATACTCGTAATCCTGCTTGGCGAGTTGGCCAGGCGCGGGGCGCTCCGGCGACCGGGCGTCGTCGACCATCTGATACGGCTGCTCGTCCAGGCAGACGACTGGCTCGCTGGGATCGAACGGCTTCTCGTACTGGTCCAGCACGTCCTCCATCCGCTCCCGGAACTCGTCGGTCAATTCGGGCACGCACCAAGTTTTTTTCGCCACGGCTTGAGGTCGTGCTCCCTAAGCCAGAGCGAGACCTCCGTTACGCTGACCGAATCCACAAAGCCTTCTTTCACTGCGTGCTCGCACAGGAGTTCGAGCGTCCAGCGAACGCGGCCCGCGGGCGGGTCGGTGCAGGCCAGTGCCACGACCTGCTGCCGTTGCCGCTCGGTAAACTGCTCAGGCCGACCGCAGCGGGGCGAATCGTACAAGGCGTGCTCGACGCCCGCTTCGCAGAACCGCTTGCGGATGGTCCGTACCGTCCGTGTCGTGCAACTCACATGCTCGGCGATCTCCTCGTCCGTGCCTCCCTCATCCGACTTCAGCAGAATCAGGCAGCGACGCACCACCTGCGCCGGGCGGATCCCCGAGTGTGCTAGCTGGCGTAAGCCTTCGCGGGCCTGGTGGTCCAGGCAAACAATGTGCTTTTTCATCCCGCAGCATATAGCAGCGGAAACGATTTTAGGAAAGACGTACTAGAGCATATCCAGGAACGGTGTAGCGGGAAATTGGGTGGAAATGGTAAGTTCACGCCGCCCTGAGGAAGGAGGTGCGGCATGGACGCGTATTCGGTTGACTTGCGCAAGCGGGTGCTTGCAGATTGCGATTCGGGCCTGAGGACCAAAGAGGTAGCGGCGAAGTATCACGTCAGTCCAGCGTGGGTGCGTCGACTGAAGCAGAGACGGCGTGAGACCGGATCGATCGCTCCGCAGCCCCGCAGTGGCGGCCGGCCAGCGATCATCGTGGGCTCGCGCAGACAACGGTTGAAGCAACTGTTGGCCGAACATCCGGACACCACAGTGGATGAATTGCACCGAAGACTGCGTGTGAAGTGTTGCCGGAGTACCGTGCACAATGCGCTGGTGGCGTTGGGGCTGAGTTTCAAAAAAAGTCACTCCGTGCCAGCGAACAAGACCGTCCCGATGTAAAACGTCAGCGTGCCAAGTGGCGACGGCGGACACGACACATAGATCCCAATCGTTTCGTTTTCCTCGATGAAAGTGGGGCGAAAACGAACATGAAGCGGCTTTATGGCTGGGCCACCAAAGCCAGACGCTTGGTCGATGCGGTTCCCGGAGGACACTGGCACACCACGACGATGCTCTCCGCCCTCCGCTCGGACACGGTGGCCACGGCAATGGTTACCAAAGGCGCGGTTGATGGCCTCGTATTTCTGGGATTCGTCCAGCACTTCTTGGTGCCTGTTTTGAAGCCTGGTGACATCGTCGTGATGGACAACCTTCCCAGTCACAAAGTGAAGGGCGTTCGCCAAGCAATCGAGGCGGCAGGAGCCGAGTTGTGGTATCTGCCACCCTACTCGCCTGATCTCAATCCCATCGAACAAATGTGGTCCAAAGTCAAAGCCGTGCTCCGCCGCCTCGCCAGACGCACCACCCAAGCACTCTACCGAGCCATCGGCGCAGCCCTACGACAGGTCACGCCTGAGGAATGCTGCAACTACTTCACGAACTGCGGATACGCTACATAGTTATTGGAGATGCTCTAAATCTCTTCGCGAACCCATCCCAATCCGCTTTAGCATCCCCATCACCGTTGTGGAAGCCGGTGGCCTTCAGGGCATATTCCATTCGCGCGAATTCGCGGAAC
>DATEYD010000189.1:0-1514 GCA_035583445.1 Minisyncoccota bacterium | reverse complement strand
GGGGTTCCTCTCGGGATAAAATGGCTGTACAGCGTGAGCATCGTAGCATCCCCCATGACGAGAGGTCAACACTGTGCCTGACATCATCGATTCTCCCCAGGAGCGTCCGATCTACGGGGGTAACACGAGCGACGATGACCCACAGGTCATCGATTCTCTGTTCCAGGAGTCTCAGACACCCCCGGATCCTGCCGCGTCCATCACGGACCCTGCCGGTCCTCTTCCGGTTCCGCCGAGACGTCCGACCCGTATCCTCACCGGTAACATCCTGTTGCAGCCGACCTGGGACAAACCAACTCTTCTCCTACCCGAGGACCTGAACCGTAAGCGCATCGCTATCGCGGTGGAACCTACCCGACGTGACTATATCCAGTATCTCGAATTCGATCCCACAACGAATCCCACAATGACGTTCACGTGTCCGTACCTGAACAACATCATTGTGACGATGGACGTCGGAGCCGCGCGTATCATCGGTGAACTTGCGGTGGTGTCAGGCGCCGGGACTTTCGAGACCGATATCGTGGAGTCGGCGTCCGGGAACCCGATCTACCCGAACATTTTCTACCCTCAGGCTCTCGCGAACGGTCTCCCCGCGCGTGCGGACGGAACACACGCGCTCATCTGGACGAATGTGTCAGGTACCGGTTTCGTCAAGTTGACGGCTATCGGTCACGCTGGTGACGCGGACTTCATCAATCTCTCCGACGATCCGGCGAAATTGGAACAGGATCCCGCAGCGGGTCGTATCCATCACTGCCCGATGACGGACGTCCTTCCGGATCACACGGGCGCCGTCTGGGTCACTGCCCGGAATTCCTTCGGCCCGATTCGCGTGTCTTACTGGGGTGTCACGTCGTGAGTCTCGACGACATCCCAGAACCGGAGAACGGACTCTCCGAATACGACATCATCTCCGCGCGACTCGACGACATGCAACGACTCATCCGGGAAGCACAGCAGACATCGTCTGACGTCAAGGTCATTCTTGACGCCATCATGGGCAAGATTGATCTGCTTCTCGCAGAGGTCAAGCCTGCCCTAGATCAGGTCATGGAATCGTCCGTGTTCCGGATGATTACCGGAGGGAAGAAGAGGTCGAAGGAATGACGTACACGTTCTCGGAAGCGCTGTACATGCTCAAGTCCGGTACTCGGATGACTCGTGCCGGGTGGAACGGTAAGGGAATGTGGGTTGAGCTACAGACACCCGATGAGCATTCGAAGATGAGTCTTCCCTATCTGTACATGTGCACTGTCACGGGGGATTTGATCCCATGGGTGGTTTCTCACTCTGACATGCTGGCATCGGATTGGAGGATGGCGACATGACTCTTTGGCGTCGCATGAATCGGACGGATCGTATGACGATCCTGTCAGCCATCGCAGCGGCCGGTATCTGGATCTACTACCGGGGAAGGACGTACATGTCATGACCGAACAGAACCCGCCTGCCCCTCCCAGTAACGACCCGCCTGCCCCTCCCAGTAACGACCCGCCTGCCCCTCCGCCGAG
>DATEYD010000188.1:0-1043 GCA_035583445.1 Minisyncoccota bacterium | reverse complement strand
CCGCGAAGTACTTGACGAAGAAGTGGATCGTATCATCGACGATGATGCCCAGCGTCATTGCGATAATGACCGACAGAGCCAGACCCACATGGCCTTTAGCCAATCCCCAGATCCCAAAAGCGATGAAAGGGGGCACGAGGTTGGGAATGAGAAAGATCACGACGAACTTCACACTTCGTAGCACGAGGAACATCAGGCCCGCGATGATCACGATCTCCATGAAGGAGGCAAACAGCATGCTCCCGATGTTCCGCTGAGTGATGCGTGCCCAGATCAGGGACAGGCCGGTGGCGTCGGCGTGCATGCATGCCGGTGCGTTCGTGTCGAGCCAGCGACGTGCGACCGCCTCCATGCGGCTCAGTTCCTTCGCGCTCATGCTCTGGAGAACCACGGTGAAGCGGGCGGCGGACTTGTCGACGTCGATCTGGCCGTTGAGGTCCGTGCCGAAGGGGAGCGACAGCTCGTAAAAGAGCAGATACTGTGCGGCCAGTTCTCTTTGATCGGGGATTCGGTAGTAACCCGCATCGCCGCCGTGCATATCCTGGTTGAGACGCTTCATCGTGTCTGTGATCGCCGACACGTGGACCACTTTGGGCTGTCGGCGATACCAGTCTGCAAAGTGGTCAACCACCGCCAGGTACTCAGGGTCGGTGATGCCGCCGGACTGTCCGGAACCGAGCGAGTACTCGATCACGTCCCACCCAGTGAGGTTCTTCGTCAGAAAGTCCGTCGCGCGGCGAAACTCGAACGTATCGTCAAAATAGGTGAGAAAGTTGTCGTCCAGCTCGATTCGCAGGATTCCCGTGCTTGCCAGGGCCGTCAGCACCAGCATGGACGCAAGCAGGCTCCTGCGCCTGCGGATCACGAAATCCGCCACGCGGTTCATATCGATCCAGGGGGCCCTCTCTCGACGCGGATGTATGTGGACGGGCAGCACGGCCATCAGGGCCGGCAGCAGCAGGATCGAATTGACCAGATCGACCGCGACGCCCGTGCCCACCAGATTGCCCATGTCGCGGAACGGGGGCGAATCGGAGAAGTTC
>DATEYD010000187.1:0-2379 GCA_035583445.1 Minisyncoccota bacterium | reverse complement strand
GGCTCCTTTCCGTCTTCGTCCGGCCACGGGAACCGGAACCGAACGACCTTCAGCACGTCGGGGTCCGAAACGTTCGTGTGCCCAGCGCGCGTCTTTCGCACGCTCTGCACTTGGTCCGCGCGAAGGTAGTACATGTCCTCGCACGTCCCGATCTTGATCTCTCGCTCTCCGAACATCGCGTATTCACCCATGTCCGCCCTCCCGGCATCTCGCCTAGCAGGACCCCCCGCAGGGAGCCTTGCCACGCGCTACGCGCGCGATCTACTGCGCCACAGCGCTGGCACACGCCCAAGCGCCCGACTCGTCGGCGAGCCTTGACCATCCGCGCTCCTGCCAGTACGCCGGGTCTGAGTTGAAGAGTCGCAGCATTCTGTACCGTGCCTCGTCCCTCTCGCACTCGCAGAACTGCCGTTCCAGCCACTCGTTGAAGTGTTTCGACGTGTAGGTGTCCATGGTTCAACCCTCCGCTCAGGCGATAACGAACATGACTGCCATCAAGAAGAACACGGCCGCCAGCAACAGCGCTTCACAGTCGAGTGAGTCCTGTCTCGTGACCATGGCTCAAGCCTCCACGAAAGCGTGCAGGGCATCGGCGAGAGCCTTAGCGCCGGTCGCGTTCGCCCAGTTCATCGCACCCGACAACTCTCGTACCGCCCACGGCGCGTGGTCTAGCTCCGTCTCTGCCAGGATCGCGCGGGCCTCGCGCTCGGCCATCGGCACGTCCCAGAAGAGACGATCACTCGGACGAGCAGACCCGGTGCTCATGTACGCGCGCATCAGCTGACCCTCCACACGTAAGTGACCGTCGCACACCCGGCCGGAACCTCAACCAGCTGCGCCCGCGTCTGCCGGCGACGGAGCGAACGGAGAAGAGAGAAGAGACGGGCGAGCATCAGCGGTCGTCGTCGCTCTCGGGGGCGCCGTTGAGTGCGTCGTACCGTCGTGCCCACCGATCCATGCGCGTCGCGTGCGCTCGCTCCTGTGCGGCCGTGCGCCCCTGCATCATCTCTAGGCCGCCGTCCGGACGACGCTCGACCGTCCACGACTCACCGGCAGCACGCGCAGCCTTGCGCGCCCTCCGGATGTCGCCCTTCGTCTGCTCCATGCCGCCCTCCATACCTCCAATCTAGGTCCGGAGTGCCAGTCTGTCAAGAGAAGGTTACAGATCCTGAAGACTTTACAACCCTTACAACTCAGACACTTAACCCTGTCTGAAATCTAGAATCCAGACAGTCTGAAATCTGGAATGACCAAAACGGAGAGTCTGAAATCTAGACAGTAACTCCAATGTAGACCGAGAGTGACAGCGATCTACGAGAGCGACAGGGAGCGCTGTGAGCCAGGCGCGAGTGTGACCCGGCAGCCACACTCGGACGGACGGGCGACCCCCACGACCCCCAGCTAGGACGGCGGGACCCCACCGTCACGCCTAACCCCCTTCCCCGCGGAGGGCAGCTCAGCTACGCCACGGCCACGAGGGGAGAGGAGAGGGTCGAGAGCTGCGAGGAGAGGGGCACACACACACTCGAAGCGAGGAAGAGAGGCGAAGCGAACGAGCCGGCCAGCCCGATCGAAAGATCCAGTCTTCCCATGGCGGCAAGGCTGGGGCTGACCGTTCCCCACCCAGTTTTCAAGCTCCGTTTCTGGGTCAGGGATCGAGAACATTCCCTTGACGGCGACCGGGCGGCAGTGGTAGAAGTCTCGTATGGCGATCACACAGGACCAGAGACAGAGGCTTCGAGAAGTCCGGGAGCAGCGCCGGAAGTTACGCCCGTCGTGGAAGTTATCTACGCGCCAGAAGGACGAACTTTTGCTCTGCTACCTCGACGGGATGAGCGTAGCGGACTTGGCGACTCGGTTTGGCATCAGGCGCCAGACGGTTGCCTACCACTTGGACAGGGCTGCGGTTGAAGCGTGATGCGAGCCGCGTGGTGGTGGCTGGACCGATGGCGGAAGTCGTCTGCGTACCGTGATCTGACGCCTGAGCAGAAGGGGATGTACCGGGACCTTTTGGACGAGGTCTGGCTCCGGGAAGACGGGGTGATTCCTGACGATGATCGAGTGCTCGGTTTGATCGTCGGGGACCCTGCGAGGTGGAGGGAACTGAGATCGACGATCCTGTCGAGGTTCCGGAAGGTCAAGGGTGGGTGGACTCACGACACTGCGTTGGAGGTGATTGGACAGGCCAAACGCAGACGTGACAACCAGAAAGCCTATCGTGACCGGCTGCGTGATCGGTCACAGTCTGGTAACGGTACTGATAACGCAGTCGATAACGCTACTGATAACACCACTGATAACAAACCCGATTCTCCGTCACCGTCACCGTCACACGTACGTACTACAGGCCAGACAGGCAGGCAAGCAGCGGCTCAGGAT
>DATEYD010000186.1:0-1404 GCA_035583445.1 Minisyncoccota bacterium | reverse complement strand
CTCATGACCTTGGTCCGACACTTCTCCGTTCCGTGAAGCCGCTCGATCTTGTTGTCCGACTTCTCTGCGCGGATGCTCGGCACGACCTTGTGAGGGGAGCGCCTTCCCTTCAGTTCACCACCCGACTTGTGACAGAACCCTTGCCCGGGAAGATTGCCGCCCGAGGAACGTCTGGCTCGCCCCCGAGAGAGGAGAAAAAATGTCCGGAGAGGGAGTGTCGCACTCCCTCTGGATGTGATGTTTGACGCTCAGGCGTTGTACGCAGCCAAGAACGTGTACCAGTCCATGTCCACGGCATAGGCGACGTCCAGGTACGCGGCTTTGTATGTCGACCAGTCTCCGCCCACGCCCCACCAGAGCGTGAGCCCGTGGCAAGGCGCTGCACCCGGCCCGTTGTCGAACGCAAGCACCGAGGAATCTATCGCGGCTATCATGGCCGATGTCGCCGACCTCAGCACCGTGTCCTTGATCTTCGTGTCAACCAGCAGCCACTCGCCGAGGTCCGCCATGTCCACGTGCTCCGATGTCGCCCAGGCGCAGTACGCATTGCTCAGCGCGTTCTTGTAGTTCTTCTTGTAGATGCTCAGGTCGGTGTACATCCTGGCACTCCACGCGTCGAACACCGATGCCTGCGCACCGATGCTCGCAACATCCACGGCCGAGAGAGCGACAGTCTGCGCCCAGTTCAGCGGGTCGTAGTATGCGGCCCATCCGTTCACCATGTCGACGGCGACCTGGTCCGGGGTCCTGAGAGCGTCGTTCGCGAGCGGCGTGAACATCAGGTCGTACGGGAAACCGTTCATCGGGATGGTTTCCTCCGACGCGACCATGTTGTCGACCATGCCCGTTAGCGACGTCTGGTACACGACCTCGATCGCGGCCATGTTGCAGCAGTCGAACGACATGACATCGATGTACACGCCAGCGCTCACCAGCGCGGCCTGGTACTCGGGCATCGTGATCTTGTCGCCCGATGTCTGGTCGTTGCTGAAGTACCTCCACGCGTAGCCGTGGTCGGATGCCGTGACGGCAAGGTTGTCGGACGGGTAGAGCGTTGAAACCTCTGTCAGGAACCAGGCGAACGTCGCGCCGTCCCCGAAGTTCATCTCGGGATACGTGTTCACGACCGTCGCCGTCCCGCCCTCGATCTCGATGAGCTCTATGCCCTGCGTGCTCATCCTGTCCAGCATGACGACGATCTCGAAGTCATCGCTGGCCGGGATGTTCAGTAGCGCCGGAAGGCTGTAGTCGTCGTAGTACTTCTCGAGGTCATTGTCCCCGTTGTAGAACACCGCCAACGTCCACGGAACCGGTTCGGCCGCTCTAGCGTTGCCCGCGAGCAGCATGCCCGGAGCGACGAGAGCTGATGCAATCAAAATACCTAGGCACATCTTCACTAAGTGT
>DATEYD010000185.1:0-2235 GCA_035583445.1 Minisyncoccota bacterium | reverse complement strand
AGCGCGGCGACGCGTTCTTTGATCTCTCCCGCCGCCTTGTTGGTGAACGTGACCGCAAGAATGTGTTCGGCGGGTATGCCGGATGCGATGAGGTGTGCGACGCGGTGCGTCAGCGCGCGCGTCTTGCCTGATCCCGGGCCGGAAATGACCAAGACCGGTCCTTCCGTCGCCGTGACGGCCTCGACCTGCTTCGTATTGAGGCCGGCAAGGATGTGTTCCACGGTATTGTGGTGGACTATGTCAGAGTCAGTTGGAACCAGATTGTTGACTTTTTGCTTTTATTTCAGTCGACGTCTTAGATTTTTTAATTGAATGTAACAAAAGAGGAATGGCTGCAGCTATAACCAGCAAAGCAAAGCCAGTAAGATAGACCGCATAAACTCCTTTCACAATCGGAAAATCATTCTGTAATTCCGGTTTCGTTATCATTTCATACTCTCCCTGTATAAGAAAAAACCACACCAAAAAGAGGAGTGCCGATAAAATCAATTTGGCAATAACTCTAATTTTACTTTTCATAATAGATATACGTAGATACAAATAGTTTAAAGTGGATTTGGTGGACCCAAGGAGATTCGAACTCCTGACCTCTGCAATGCGAATGCAGCGCTCTACCAGCTGAGCTATGGGCCCGTACTGCGGCAATAAAATAGCATAATTCCGACCTTTTTGCCAGTCCGGTAAGAAAATGGCGACTCCCTCGTCATACCCTCTGTAACATGCTAATATCCGCCCATGAATAAACGCATTCTATCAGTAGTAATGGTGACTTTGCTGCTCGGGAGCGTCGCTCCCGCGCTTGCGCAGGGACGCCCCGCATCTCCTTCCGAAAACCACCCGTCGTTCAAGGAGCGTGTTCTGGACATTTTCCAGCGCAACGAAGAGCGACGTGAAGAGCGTCGGCAGCAACTTTCCGAGCGCCGCGCCGCGCAGCTGCGGCAGTGGGAGGAACGAACGGTCAAGCGATTGACTAATATCGTCTCCCACCTCGACCGTATCGCCGAGCTGATCCAGGACCGTATTGACACCCTAAAGGACCGCGGCCGCGACGTAACCGCGGTGCAGGCGCAGATGGACACGGCGAAGTCGATGATCAACAACGCGAAACAGTCAGTCGCAAGCGCAAGCGAGGAATTCGAAGACATCCTTGCGGGCGGCGATGACGAGAAGATCATCTTCCGTGACCTGCACGCTCTCCAACGGGATGTGCTCGACGACATCCGCGCGGCGCACCGAGCGCTCATCAAGGTCTTGGCTGCGACGCGAGGGTTGAGCGTGACCCCCACCGCCCACCCGACGGCATCCCCTGCCGCATCTGGATCTCCAACACCGACGCCGACTCCGACCGCAACCCCGTAGTCCTGGTACCTACAGAGAGGGATGGCACGACCATCCCTCTCTGTAGGTACCCGAAAGAAACAACTCATTCCTGCGTCATACATCATGAGCACGCCGACCCCTGAGGCGCGGTTCCTCTCAGCATACGATACACACGCGGATGCGATATTCCGGTTCTGTTACGCGCACCTGGGGAACCGTGATCGCGCCAAGGACGCGGTCCAGGAGACCTTCGTCCGGGTATGGGCATACCTCGCGAAAGGAAAGCGCGTCGATACGATGAAGCCATTCATCTACCGAACCGCCCGCAACCTCCTAATCGATCAGGCACGCCGCCCGCAATCCGCATCGCTCGACGCACTCCGTGAAGAAGGATTCGATGTCGCCGACGAGCGCACGCCGGATCCCGCGGTCTCGGCAGACGCATCGCGCGCGATCCGTCTTGCCTCCAGCCTGGATGTCCAGTATCGGGATGCAGTGTTGCTCCGGTACGTGACCGGCATGATGCCCAAGGATATCGCTGCGGTCACCGGAGAAAGCGAGAACACGATCAGCGTCCGCATCAATCGAGGTTTGGAAAAGCTCCGCGCACTTCTGAATTAATATGAACAACGAACACGACAACCTTGCCTCCCTTGCCGATCTCCGTCTTTCTCCGGAGGAAAAGGCGCACATGAAAGCGATGCTTCAGCTCCACATCGCTTCGTATGCGCCCCGCCCTGCATGGGCAGCTTTCATCCTTCGCCATGGCATCGCGAGCGCGCTCGTGGCGGTCCTCCTCCTTGCGGGGACATCAACCGTGCTGGCGCATCGATCCCTGCCGGGCGACCTCTTCTACCCCATGAAGCTTTCGGTGAACGACCGGGTCGCCCTTGTGGTCGCCGGCGATGACGACGC
>DATEYD010000184.1:0-1109 GCA_035583445.1 Minisyncoccota bacterium | reverse complement strand
GACGTACCCATTCATCGGCCCGGGATAGACGACGACCTTATCGACGAAAGGAAGTCCGCCGAGGATGTCCCGGATCGCCGGGACCCTGGAGTCGTTCCACTTCTTCGCCAGGCAGACATCGATCTGCTTGCTCGGGTCCATTGAGGCGAACGCCTGAAGCGCCGGAGTCGCGACGATCAGGTTGCCGATCCCACTCTTGAAATAGGCGACGGAGCGGGTCACGCACCGTCCTCCATCATCAAGCGCTGCTGCTCCATGGCAGAGCGGAAAGCAGCGGCCAAGGAGAGCTCCATGTCTTCTCGCAGGATCTTCCTCACGAGATCGGAGAATCTCTCTAACCTGATCTCCTCCGGGGCCACCTTGCCACGCCGGATCTGCTCAAGATATAGGTCGTACACCCTCGGTTTCATGACCGCCTCATAAACGCCGCGTACCCGAAATGCGCCTCGGTACAGGGATGGTGCATGATGAGTTCGTACTTCGGGTCCTGCTTCAGCTCTTCGAAGATCCACAGGCACTTGAGCGTATGGATGTCATCGAGCACGAGGTACTTTGCCCCGTAGACAGCGGCCACGTCCGCTCTGCCCGAGTACGTACCTCCGTCCACGAACGCGAGGTCGAACGTCTCAACCTGGTTGCGTCCCTTGATAAGCTCTATCCCTTTGAGGGGCAGCCTCTCCCGGAAGAAGTACGCGGCGTACCGATCCCTCTCCCGCTTGTGCCACGCCGGTTCCTGCACCTGCGCCGGGGTATGGAATGGGTTCTTCGGCCAGTCCTCCAGGAAGAACTTGTCGATCTCCGCGTCGGTATAGTTCTCCTCTGGAGGCGTAGAGCAAACCCGGTAGCACTTCATGTACGATGCCCGATTCTTCGCGAGCACGTCGTACATCTGCCGGACAGCCTCGATGCAGAAGAGACGAACCTGCGGGAAGTTCGGATTGCGCTCCAACCCCTCCCGAAGCGCCATAGTCGAGCCTCTCCCGTCGGTAGATCCAATCTCCAGAACCATCCGCACGTCTTCTCTCGACGACAGGTCCACGAGTGTCTCGTACATCAATCCGGTGTGCGGATCGCCCTTCCGGTGGTCCGGCGCGCGGGTATGCTCGTGG
>DATEYD010000183.1:0-1678 GCA_035583445.1 Minisyncoccota bacterium | reverse complement strand
GAGTTCCGCCATCGCGATTATCGTCCTGCCGCCCTCGACGGCTGCGGAGGTGTTCGAGAAGTACATCCCACTGAGGGCGAGGTCCGGACGGTCGAGGACGGTTATGATCCTCGACCTGTTGTTGTTGTCGAACGTTATCTCGTCGAATGTAGCATTCCCGTTCGTGGTGACCCATATCGTGTGCGGAATGGCGAGAGTGGGAGTCCATGCCACGCCAGCAACATACGACCCGCCAGGCGCAATCTGGTCGACGAGGGCAGTCCCGATAAGGACTGATCCGTTGTAGAAATCGACCCAGACATCGTAGGCGTATGCGTCGCCAGCATTCCTGACCGTCACCATCAGGTTGGATAGCCTGCCTATGACGGGCACGTTGTCGGTCACTATCTCCGTCGGTTCGATCATTATATCCGGCAGCTTCTGGACGACGACCAGCACATAGCCTGTCGCCGGTGTCTCATCAAGCTCTGGGATGGCGTTCAGCGGGTCGATGACCACCGATATGTTGTGTGGGTAGTCCAACGGTTCGACCGCGATCCATATTGTCGAGACTTCCATCGTCTCGCCAGGACCAATCAGAGGCACCGTGACTGTTCCGATCATATCGACGAGGCCGTAGACCTGGTGGTAGAACTCGACCAGGACATCGTATGCTCCCACTACACCGTCATTCCTCACGGAGGCCGTGATAGTGGTCGCCTGACCCTTCTTTGGCGACTCCGGAGACGCCACGACATCGCCCACCATGTCGATAGCCAGATCCGGCAATGTGCTCGATATGGCCAGCGTTGAATAGGTTGCGTTCGATTCGAGGGGTTTACTGTACGGAAGCACGCTCAGATCGACCTCGTCATCCGACTCATACGGAATGCCAGCGTACCAGTAGGTCGCGTTGACCGTGTATGTGCCAACGAACTTGCCATTCGGGTTGTCGACAGTGATGATGCTCGCCAGGGAATTGATCAACGCGACCCCGGTCGAATCGGTCGTCGCGGAGGCCATGTAGGTGTCGTTGAACATCCACCTGGCCGACACCAGCGCTCCCGGGAGCGTGTGGTTCGCGCCATCGTACACCGTCACATGTATCCATCTGTAGATGAGTCCGACTGCGTCGCCCTCCACCAACACGGATGGAAGGCTTGTGTTCGTGAATGAACCGACCGCATATCCCGACAGGACCGGAGACACGTCAAGTTCAGAGTCGTAGACCTCAATGACGGCATGTGAATCCCAGGCCGTCGTGATGGTCCCATCCATTGTGGCACCGCTGAGATACACCAGAGAGTCCTCCAGCGCCACTATGTCAACGCCTTCGAACTGAGAGTCGTAGACCTCCAGTGCGCCGTTGCCCTGGGTCACGAAGTTGATTGGCAGCTCGCTCAGCACCACGCTGTTCTCGAATACGAGCCTGGCATCGCCATCTACATACACAGTCCTCTCGTATTCCTGAGACTGGACGAGCACCAGTTCGGCGTTCCTGAAGATGAGCGTGCCGTTGCCAGCCACTATGACATCTCCAGCGTGATAGAACGTCATGTCCTCGATGACGACTTCACCCTGAGTCACGACCAGCCATCTGGATGGGTCGGGGCTTTCAGCCACGACATCCATGACTTCGACAGTGAAGTCGAAGCTCTGATCGGCGCCCGTCATTGCTGGATATGCAGGGAATGAGAAC
>DATEYD010000182.1:0-5843 GCA_035583445.1 Minisyncoccota bacterium | reverse complement strand
TGGCATCGACGTCTGGGACAAGTACTCGCCGAAGAGTCGCTCCACACGCTCCTGGTACTGGTCGATGATGTCGATGAAGTTCTCCAGCATCTCCTCTGGGTCCGGCTCGTCGACATCGATGCTCAGGAAGCCTTGGCCGCGACGTTGACCGACCGTTGGTAGCGCGAGATTCGTGAAGAGCCATCGCGTCCACCACAGCCGACGTGCCATGCCCACGAGCTCCTCGGCACTGCGCGCGATGCGGATCTGCATGCGAAGGATGCGAGCCTCGTGTGGGGTTTCGCCCTTACCACCACCAGGAGCGCGCCGCAGGCCACTGCCCTTGCCGGGCCACCGACCCATGAGCGGCTGTGCGACCGGAGCGGCAACAGACTCCTCTCGCTCGCGACGATCACCGGGCTGCGACTGTGCAGGAGCAGACGGCAGCGGGTCGAGGCGGAAGCGGTTAGGGTCGCGAGGAGCGTTGACGAGTTCGTCCAGCGAGTCGTGGAACTGTGACGAGTTGAAGGCGTCCTCACGCTGCATGGACGCCTCGACGTTGGTCAGGTCAGGACGGAAGCGCACGCTACGCGGCACACGACGAGCAGGTGCGAAGAGCTGACTGACGCGCACGCTGGACTCCTGCCGGCCGAAGAGATCCGGCTCCGGGGTCATTGTCTGCGACGGTTGTGGTGCGACAGACAGGCTCTCGCTGGCGAAGCGCTCACCCATCGGCGGGGGCACGTGCAGGTCGCGGGGGATGGACACGCTCTGCGTCTCGACGCGCTCGAGTCCAGGCGACTGGGAGATGCCGGTGTGTGCGGCCATGTCGTACGTCATCTGAGTGCCCACGGGCTCCTCGCCCTGTGTGTTAGAGTCGGACATCTCTGAGTATTTCCAGCACAATGCGATACGATTGCGAGTGAAATTGCAATGTTGGGACTTGTCTTTCTGGGCGCGGTGCGCGAGAGTGTTACTGTGGAGGGGAGAGTTTTACTTGCGACCGCCGCCCCACTTGAGGTAGCCGGACGGCTTGGCGTCGGACTTGGACTTGTTGCGGTTGCGGACGTCGTCGCCGGTGATGGCAGCGTTGCGCGGGTGCTTGCAGCGGACGATGTCGAGACGGGGCTCCTTGCAGAAGATGCAGCGGTAGACGCCGTCGGCCTTTTGCTTGTAGAAGCACTGGGACGGCACCCAGGACCCGGCGGTCTCAGCGTCGATCTCGAGTTGCTCAGCGATCTCCTTATCACGCTGCGCACGCTCTGCGATGAGAATCGCGCGGACGTTCTCGAGGTCGTCGATGATGACGGGGTGCATGCCGGCGGCGGTGGGCGAGACTTGCGGCACGGGTTCATGGTTCACGCCGCGGGGATCTTTAGCGCTGTCGTAGCGCGTTACCGTTGGCACGCCCGGCTGTGTCCCGGGTTGGGTGCTTGCGGTGGACATTTCTAGGGGACCAGACAAGGTTCAAATTATTCTCGGTGGTTTCGAGATGCGCAACTAAGGCAGTGTAAATCAAAGTCTTCCATTTCTCTCTGACAGCAAGTTAGGAGCTAGCGGCGGGCGATGCTGCAGGGGACGAACCCTTTGCAGACGCCACAGCCAGCTTAGCTACGTGGTCGGGCATGTTCTTGAGCTGGATGTACTGACTCACCTTGGAGGCGATACCGACACCGATGCTAACACCGAGTACAACGATGAGCTGGTGGAGTGTGGTAGTGAGGTCGCCGAGTGAGGTTGCGGTTGTGTTGGACATGGTATTCTGCTATTTCAAATATCGAACGACGAGCAGAGCACCATATCATGTCACAATTCTTCTGTCTCTACGAGCAAGATGGTTACAATTAGAAAGCGGAATCCTCAGACGCCTCGGTCTCGAACGAATCGTACTTAGACTCGAACATGATGTCGTCGTTAATCTCGCGCAGAACGTGCTTGATGCGGCGAGGAACACGCGACTCGTAGATCTCGCGATGACGGGCCTTGCGTTCTTTCGCTTCACGCTTCTTGCGGTCTTCGCGCTTCACCTTTACCTCACACGTAAATCCGTTCTTCTTTAGGACCTTCACGGGCTTGGAGCGCAGATTGCGCCGGGTGATCTTGAGCTCGGCGTCGGGATCGAAATCACCACCGAGGCGAACACGCTCCGCTGCGTCGATGAGCTGCGATTCGATCTTGGAGAGGCCGCGCTGGATGCTGTTGTCGAGGCGGTAGCGCAACGGAAGATCGTCCTGCGCTTCTTGCCACGCCTGCGAAATGCGCGCACGGAGGATGTCCAGTGCGATCGCAGTGTCGACACGAGGAGAGTTCGCGCTGTCCTCGGGGCGCTGGTTGAGGACGAAGATGCTGAACTTGACAGCTGACATTAAAATTGCCTCTTGTCGGGAATCGAACTAGTGGTCTTCGCACACGAGCGTTAGCAGACGATGTTCCAACCAACTATACTAAGGAGGCACTCAACCCAGTTCAGCGTAGTGGTCTTAGTCTGTCTCGCTGTGTTCTCGTGTCGATCAGTTACTGGTAGTACTGTCCCGGGATGGGGAAGTCTTGACCGTAGGGCAGGCGGCCGCGACGAACAGGAACACGAACACGACGTTGGCGTAGATGTGCTTGTAGTTCGGCGTACTCCACCTCCTCGTCGACGGCGTATACACCACGGCGGTAGCGACGGGCGTACTCGTCGTTCATCTTGTCTACGAACTCACGGAGTGAGCCGTACGACACACCATCGCGAAACGTACTCTCGCGATACTGGAAGCAGACTGGGTAGTCCTTGGGCGACATGACAGCTGGCTCTGTAGCCACACCACGGTCACCATACCCGCGGCCCACACACGGGCGTCCCCGGAGACCAGTACGGTAGCACACGACGCAGCGCTTGCTGGTGGGCGACTCGGTGTGGCAGAGCATGATCTTGATGGGCGTACCGCTGTAGCCGATGAAGTTGGCGTAGCGACCAGTCGAGTACCAGTACGTGGTCTCGTCCTCGCCCGTCTTCATCCCGTAGAGCATCTTGGTTATGTTCGTGTACTGCGTGATTGTTTCAGTGAGCAACCATGCAGCGAATGACCATAATGATGTAAATTCTGTCTCTCACTGTTCAACGCAAGTTTAGAAGCGACGAGCACGGATCGCAGCGACCTCCTTGGCCGCCTCGCGATGCAGTTCACTCGCAGTCCACGTCCTGGCCCACACGCGATGTTCGACGTTCATGCCAGGAGAGGGGAACGGGAGCGCGTCGGACCCCATGACGAGCGAGATGCCGCTGGTATCATGGACAGCTCCACCGGAGAAACTGGGCGTGTAAACACCCATGTACGGCACAGTCACACCCGCTGTGTGATAGTGCACCGGGAACACCACAGGGTGCAGCGGTATGGCCGTGATTGGGCAGCGATGGGTGACGTCGTACTTTTCATTGGCGTCCACGACACGTTGGCCACATTGAGCGCAGTGCTGATGCTGCCAGTAGTCGAAGGCCCGGTGCTGCGCGTTGGAGTCGGCACGAGCGTCCCTGCGAGCGGTGTAGTAGGTGGCGTACGGGATCGCTGCCGGTGGTGGCGCTTGCATGATGGGGTGGCACAGCATCGTCGCTATGTCACTTGTGGTGTCGACGAAGCTGACGCGGGACATTTTGTTTACGTTGGTGTGCTGTGTTACGATTTCAATAAGCCGTACTACAACATCGCCCGTAATGCAAATTGATCTCTGTCTCTCCAAGGTGTGTTAGTTACCAATCTTCACAGTTAGCCGCAGATGCCATCCGGACTCGAACCTCCTCGATCGTGCGGAACAGGATACGTTCGTACCACTGAATCGCCTGCTGCATCTCATACACACGCCGCTCCACATACGACACGTCCAGGTGGACGATGTGCTGCACCGCTCGGAGACGAGTACGCGTCTGGCGGATCGTCTTGGAGATGTCGTACTGGTGCTTTAGCAGCTGCGCGAGCGCGTCGACGTTGCCCTGCGGATCGGTCGCCACCAGCGCACCGATGCGCTCGAGCTCCTGATCGCAGAGGTAGTAGAAACCAGCCCGCGTGAAGGTAGGCTCGTCGCCGCTGAACCAGACTGCATCGGGCCAGATGTATGCCATGTTGCTTGATATTTCCAGTACGACATGCGAGCGACGACAATAAATAGCAATGATGGCGCATTAGATCTGTCTCTACTCGCCTGTTAGTCTTTCTCTCACTTGCGTGCGTTGCGACGCTCCGCGATCATCTCCAACTCCACGGCACGTTGCGCGTCCACCAGCTCATCGAAATTGTTATACTTACCGTCGACGAACTTGACCATGCGCAGGCGGTTCTCGATGGGGATGCGGCGGAAGAGCGCCTCGCGGGTGTTCTCGTCGGTGGACTTGTACCACTCCTCCAGCGGCACGTTGGCGGTGATGTAGACGCGAGTCCAGCGCGCCGGCACGGTGCTGCCCTTGATCTCGACCGTCAGCGCCCAGTGGTCGAGGTAGCGCAGCAGCGTCGTGATGGGGTAGTGGTAGTCGCGCAGCTCGTCGAAGAGGACCACGTTCTGGCCCTTGTACCCGTCCCACCAGCGGGCAGCGTCCTTGTCGTTCATCTTGGAGTAGACCGTCATCGCCGCGTTCTCCTCGAGCTGGCGGATGGCGGTGGACTTGCCCGTGCCCGATTTGCCGTACAGGAAGAAGACCTCGCAGCGAGGGCGATCTTGCGCGACTTGCGTGTCGGAGAGGATCTTCTGGATGGACGCCGAGTTGCGGATGGCGAACCCAGGGAACGCACCGGTCGCACCGCCGAAGGTCGCTCCAGGCGTCTGCAGGTAGTCCATCAGCGCGCCGTACTGCTCGTTGACGTGGCGCGCCGACGCGGCACCCACACTGGCCCACTGCGACTGGTCGGTCTCGTCGCGACGCGCGGTGTCGGGCTTCTTGGTGTAGTCGATGGCGCGCTTGGAGTCCTGCGTGCCTGCAGCAGCGAAGTAGTTCTTGTCGTACTGGAGACCGAGAGCGTACGCCACCTCGCGCAATGTACTCGGTGTCTTCATCTCCACGTAGCCCTGGAAGTGCGCGCGACGGCGGCCATCGGGCTCGAGTGTCTTGTTCCACTCGGGCTGACCGCACAGGAACTGCACGCCTGGTGGCACTGTCTCACGGATCTCGTCCGGGATACCCGACGTGATCCATGGCTCCTCCCATGCGGTGAAGATCCAGCGCGTGACCTTGATGAGACGGTTGGTGCCCTTGTAGTAGCCGGGACGCGGGACGCGCGAGTGCTCGGGTTCGGGTGTGCGCACCACGGCCACATCCACATCTTCCTCCTCGACGCGGCGCACCTCGTACGGGAAGAACGGATCTTCTTCTTCGAGACGCGCGCGTTGGCGTACGGCAGCCACGCGGGGTGCAGGTGCACGCGGCATCGACGCTGGCGAAGACGGTCCGATCTCGCCTGCGTAGTCTTCTCCCACCGTTGCGCGATCGCGACGCACCTGCGGCCGTGGCGGTACCTTCATGGCCGATGGTGGTGGTGGCGCTGAGCGCGCAGGTGCAGCAGGACCACCCGGGAAGTACTCCTCCCACGTGCTCAGCGGCGGAGGCAGCAGCTTGGCCTCGCGCTGCGTCGCAGGCGCGCGCCGCGGTGGCACCGGCGCCGGCTGCTCGTAGGTATCGTCGTCGTCGCTCATTCTTCTTGCGAATCTTCTGCGAATATATTTTCCAACACGACGCGGACATGCGAGGAAGCAGATGTTGCAAGCTATGTCTAGCTGGGCCATGCAGGCATCTCGTCGTCGTCGCGTCGTTGGTTATTCGTAGTAGTCGTTATCGTCCACCAGGGGCAGGATGGGGTTGATGCAGATGTCGTTCACGCGCTCTTGGTTGGCCTGGC
>DATEYD010000181.1:0-1992 GCA_035583445.1 Minisyncoccota bacterium | reverse complement strand
GCACTCGCACGATCGCAGGTACTTGTGGTCTTCGATTGCGCGCAGGAGAGAAGGGGTGAGGCGTACACTACCGTCGACGTCAGATTCCGACATGGACATAAAATGTATCTGAGCAGGCGATTCAGGGTCAAGGGGTCGCCCGAATCCGGGTGCGAACGCGTGGACCGGTTTTTTGTGGCATTGAATTGAGGGCGGGGAAGGGGTCTACTCCCCTCCGTGGGTAGCAGCCCACGAATACTGGGGAGGGGAGTAGACGATGAAAACAGGAATCAGGCAACTGATAGCCCGAGGGCTGGCGACTGTCAACCGCGTGCAGGAGGCCGTCGAGGACGGGCAGATGAGCTTCGCGGAGGCGGAGGAGGAAATCCTCCGATACACCAACGAAGTTGGGGCACTGATGGTGCAGGAAGTTGTCGATGGTCTCAGCGAGCCGGTGGTGGAGAACCGGATCGTGGCCGGGGGGAAGGAAGCGGTCTACGATGGGAAACGGAATCTGCGGTTCATCAACCGCTTTGGGAAGGTGACGGTACGGCAGCGGCGCTGCTACAAGTACGTGGATGATGAGGGCGGGTACTACCCGCTGGACGTGAAGCTGCGCATGGAGGTCTGTGGCGGCTTCTCGCCGTGCCTGACGTACCTGATCGCGTTGCACGCGGTGACGGACTCCTACGAGGAGTCTTCGAAGCTGTTGAGCAAGACGCTTGGATACCGGATCAGCTCGACGGCAGTGCAGCGGAACACCGAGCAGACTGGGGCCCAGATGGCCGAATGCCCGTACGAGTTGATATCAGCGACGAAGATGAGCGAGGAATGCGACCTGATGGTCGTCGAGATCGACGGGACGATGACGCCGCAGATATCAGAAAAGGAGGGTGTTACGGGGCGAGAGAGCCTGAAACTGCCTACGGAATACAAGGAATGCAACGTCGTCGTCATCGAGAAGTACAGTGAGGGAGAGCGGACGGATCATTGGGTGGGAGCGAAGTACGGGCCGCGGAGCGTCTTCGAGGAGCATGTGCGAAGGGCAGCTCTGCAGATGGGGCAGATTGCGGCCAAGACCGTGGCCTTCGTCGCCGACGGAGCACATACGAACTGGGAGATCCAGAAGACCAACTTCCCGGGTGCTGTGGCGATCCTGGACTTCTACCACGCCGTGGAGCACATCGGTGCCTTCTGCCTCCTCTACCGTGACAAGACCGCAGGAGAGCGACAGAAGGATCGATGGATCACGATGATGTACGCCGGGGATGTCTTGCAGATGATCGATGAGATGAAGCGGGCGGTCCCCTCTCTGACGGAGCCCCACAAAGGAATGACCGAGTTCGGCTACTTCCGCACCAACCAGGACCGCATGTATTACGACGAGTACCGTGAGGCCGGCTACCCCATGGGCAGCGGCGTCGTCGAGGGTGCCTGCAAGAACGTCGTGGGTAAACGCTTCAAAGGCAGCGGCATGCGGTGGAAGAAAGCCGACAACGACTACGTGTTGCGAACCCGCCTGTCGGAGCTCAACGGCACCCTGGTCGGCTTCTTCCGACCACACCCTCTCAACGTAACGTTTGTGGCCCACGATGCCGCCGCGTGACCTCGTCAAGAGGGGTTGCCGGTTTCCGAATTCCCACCCCGTCGAAAGTACGATGTCCCGGGGCGCAAAGCCCTGATCGAGCTGATTCAAGACCGCACGGACCACAAGACCGCCGGCTGACGGCAAGTATCCGCACAAACACCGTCCACTCACACTTTTCGGGTGATTGTGGACTCCATCCCGAAAACGGATTCTGGCTACCGCGGAACAGGCCCTGCATCCATTGAGGGGGCTGGCCGCGCAACACGTCAGAGGAGGCAGGTTCATGACGAAACGCTTCTTGTTCCCGCTCGCGTTGGCCGCATCGGTTCTGGTCCTCGCGCTCGCGGGGTGCACCGGCTTTGGCCCAGACCCCGGAGACGACACGGACAACGTGCCGGGCGTGCCCACGGGCTTGACGGCAACCG
>DATEYD010000180.1:0-3022 GCA_035583445.1 Minisyncoccota bacterium | reverse complement strand
AGTCGTCCCCATCCTCCCCTGAGAAGCCCCGGCACGCCACCCGGGGCTTTTTATTTTGGAGCCGCGCATGCTCGTTCCCGCTGGTCACGCATGGCGTTCCTGCAAGCGTCTCGGGCGGGAGCGGTCGTGTCTCAAGCGCAGGATCTGCCCCGCGCGGGAGAAGGAACTGGAGATACGCGAATGCGATTGCTGTGTCGTCGGGACACAAAGGGCACGAAGGTTGGCCGAGAATGCACGGCGCGTCCAAGGAGCATTAATGCAGGTATCTTGAGCGCCCTACCCTGACGGGGGGAAAAGCCGGAACCGTACCGGCCTGGGCGCTTCAACATTGCGGGCATCCAACGGAGGTGCGAAATGAAAACAATAAGTTTGCCGAATGGGATGGCTGCGTTTGTCGACGACGAGGATTTCGACCGTGTTTCAAACTATCGGTGGCATTGCAGGACTGACGCTTCGACGAGCATGCTGAATCGTCATAGGCGCCACGTTTATGTAAAGGCCCATGGCAGAGGAACCCAAGCGGGGAAGTGTTTTTATTTACACCGCTTGATCTTGTGGATATTCGACGCAAGGCACGTAGACCATATCAACGGCGACGGATTGGATAATAGAAAATCTAATCTAAGGGTCGCGTCGCAACACCAAAATGGCGGGAACGCCAGAGTATGGGATCGACGGAAATCATCCGTCTTTAAGGGAGTGTATTTCATGCGGAGAGATAATAAGTGGGCCGCTCAAATCTGTCTTAACAGAATAAACATTCGGCTTGGCGCGTATGCCACCGAACATGAGGCGGCAATGGAATATGATCGCGCGGCAAGAAAGCATTTCGGTGAATTCGCCAGGACGAATTTCTAATGCGCAGGGCCTACGCGCAAGCGATGCACCACCGGAAGCGGAACGCGATGGCGATGGAGGCGAGGGCGTGAGCGTGAGCGCAGAAGGCAGGGAAAAATCCTTGGCCACCCGACGAAGATCTCGCGAAGAGAAAAAGGAACAAATCCCCGCCGCCCTGCTCAAGCACAAGGGCAACATCGACAGAGCCTGCTCGGCGTGTGACACGAGCCGAACGCAGTTTTTCGCCTGGCGGAACGAAGACCCGGAATTCAAAAAAGTGACAGACGACGCGCGTGAAACTGCGTGGGAGACTGTCAAGGACGATCTTGAATCTCTGCTCATCGATATCGCCCACGGCAAGGCAAAGGGGAACGTGGGGGCGGCCTGTGCGGTTCTGAATGCCCGCGCGAAAGACCGAGGTTATGGGAGCAGTCGTCAGGAAGTGACCGGAGCGGAAGGCAGGATCCTCACCATCAAGGTTGTCTACGAGGACCAGAAGACCGAACCGGAACATGGAAGTTGAAGTCCGCCTACCGAGGCCGCACGCAAAGCAGCAGGCGTTCATCTCCTGCAAAGCGAAGCGGATCATTATCCGTGCTGGAAGGCGCAGTGGTAAAACTGTCGGGATCGCAATTTATGCGGTAGAAGCATTTCTCGCGGGCCGACGAATCCTGTATGCAGCGCCGACTGTCGAGCAGATCGGCCGATTCTGGACGACGGTGACGCGTGCTCTTGAAGACACGATCAAGGCGGGAGCGTTTTACAAGAACGAGACGGAGCGGGTCATCGAGCGATCCGGGACCGAGAACCGGATCAAGGCGAAGACCGCCTGGAATGCCGATACGCTCCGCGGCGATTACGCCGATGTCCTGATTCTCGACGAATGGCAGTTGATGGACGAGGAGGCGTGGGATAACGTCGGCGCCCCGATGCTCTTAGACAACGACGGGGACGCGGTGTTCATCTACACGCCGCCTTCCCTGCGATCCCGCAGTGTGAGCAAGGCCCGCGATCCGCAGAACGCCGCGAAGATGTACGCGAAGGCGAAGTCCGACACGTCCGGCAGATGGCAGACGTTCCACTTCACATCGATGGACAATCCGTTTATCTCCCGCAAGGCGCTCGGGGAGATCGCCGGGGACATGACGGCGCTGGCCTACCGAATGGAGATCCTGGCGGAGGACGTGAACGAGGCACCCGGGGCGCTCTGGAAGCGGGACGTGATCGAGCTGTCAAGGGTTGCATCCTGTCCGGATCTTTCCACCATCGTCGTCGGGGTGGACCCATCGACTACCAGCATGGGGGACGACGCGGGGATCATTGTTGCGGGGAAGAAGGGAAACGAGGGGTTTCTTCTGGCAGACCGGACGATCCAAGGAAGCCCGCTCACCTGGGCGAAGAAGGCCGTCTATGCGTACCACGAATTCAAGGCGGATCGGATCATCGCGGAGGCGAACCAGGGCGGGGAGATGGTGCTCTTGACCATCGCCCAGGCTGATCCATCCGTTCCGGTCAAGCTCGTCCACGCAAGCCGCGGAAAGAGGACGCGGGCGGAGCCGATCGCTGCGCAGTACGAGCAGGGGCGGATCCATCACGTCGGGAAGTTCTCGCAGCTCGAAGATGAGATGTGTCTCTGGACTCCCGGGGACGCTTCGCCGAACCGCATGGATGCGATGGTCTGGGCATTTACGGAGCTGATCGACAGTTCCGTGCCCGGCTTCGCTTTCGCGTAAGAGACGGAGGAGGCATGCCGACAGAAGAGATGGACCTGTTTGCCGGAGTCGAGGCGGGGCTCCGCGAGAAGGCGGCCGCGCGGGACGCGGAGATCTCGCAGCTCCTGTCCGCAGTCATCACCGGCGCGGTCACCGGCATCGCGCCGGAGAAGACCTATGCGCAGCTAGTCGACGCCTACAAGTCTTGGATCTACACGGCGATCGACAAGATCGGAAAGACGCTCGCCACGAGGCCCATGCGGCTGTTCACGCTGCGCCGGAAGGACGGGACGAAGATCCTTGATCCGATGGCGATCTATCTTCAGATCAAGTCACTCGGAACGGCTGCGGAGCAAGCCTACGCGCTCAAGGAGATGGGGGTCGAGAAGCGGGAAGTCCTCGAGCATCCGTTCCTCGATCTCATCCATCGGCCCAATGACATCATGTCCCGGATGGTCCTGTGGTACGAGACC
>DATEYD010000179.1:0-2276 GCA_035583445.1 Minisyncoccota bacterium | reverse complement strand
TGTTCGGAACCGAGGACGTAGTGGGCAAGACCCTGCTGGTTGCCGACATGCCGTTCACGGTGATCGGCGTAATTCAGAAGAAGCGGCAGATGGGGATGTACGGCGGCCCCGACAGCGACCGGGCCACAATCCCGCTCTCCACCTTCGAGGCGATGTTCGGTCGACGGTACCTGTCGAACTTCGTCTACAAGCCGGTCAGCACCGAGATCGCTCCGGTGGCCAAGCGCCGCCTCATGGAGGTCCTTGGCGCCAAGTACCGCTTCGACTCTGCCGACACGCGGGCGCTTCACTTCTGGGACACGATCGAGAACACCAAGGTGTTCAACAAGATGATGATCGGGATCGAGATCTTCCTTGGTGTGATCGGCGCCCTCACGATGATCATCGGTGGAGTGGGCGTGGCCAACATCATGTTCGCCGCGGTCACCCACCGGACGCGTGAGATCGGCGTGCAGATGGCGCTCGGAGCGCGACGCGTCTACATCACAGGCGCGCTCGTGCTGGAGTCGCTTGCACTCACCTTTCTCGGCGGCATCTTTGGGATCGGGGTGGGCGCGGCCATCGTGCAGGTGTTGGCCGCGGTGCAGGCACGGGCCAAGAGCGAGGCGATGGAGTTCCTGGGCCAGCCCACGATCTCGCTTCCGATTGCGATCACGACGGTGATACTGCTGGGGCTAATCGGATTGGTGGCGGGCTACTTCCCGGCGCGGAGGGCGGTGTCGGTGGAGCCCGCTGCTGCACTCAGGTACGAGTAGGCGTGGCATCACGGCCGCGAGGGCGGGCCGTGTGGAGGTTCAGATGTTCGGCAACGGGAGAAAGAAGAACGGGGCAAACCCGGGCGCAGGGAACGGTGACCTCATCGATCTGGAGGGGATTCGGAAGGTCTACGACACCGGGGCCATCAAGGTCGAGGCGCTGCGTGGCGTAGACCTGACGGTGAAAGAGAACGAGTTCCTCGCGATCGTGGGTCCGTCCGGGTCGGGCAAGTCCACGCTCATGAATATCATCGGCTGTCTCGACACGGCCACCGACGGCTCCTACCGCCTCAAGGGGGAGCAGGTGGGCGGACTGTCGATCGATCGTCTTGCAGAGATCCGCAACAAGCGAGTCGGTTTCGTGTTCCAGAACTTCAACCTGCTTCCGCAGCTCACTGCCTTCGAGAACGTCGAGATGCCCCTGCTCTTCAAGGGTACGCAAGCCCGGCAGCGTCGCGAGCGCGTGGAGTTCCTCTTCGAGCAGGTGGGACTCTCCGACCGCATGCTGCACCGACCGGTAGAGCTCTCGGGCGGTCAGATGCAGCGTGTGGCTATTGCCCGGGCACTGGCCTGCGAGCCCGACATCATTCTGGCCGACGAGCCGACCGGAAACCTCGACACCACCTCGGGTCGGGACATCGTGGGAATGTTCGAGGAGCTCTGGCACAAAGGTCACACCCTGGTGCTGATCACGCACGACGCGGCACTTGCAGGGCGCACGAAGCGCGTCGTGCACGTCCAGGATGGCGCGGTGGTGAGCGACGAGGCGGTGGCCTGAGACTCCCTACTGCGGCTTGACGCCCACGTACGATCCGGCGGCGTTGATCGTGTACCAGATCTCATCCGGCTTGGTCTTGAACGCCCTTGTGAAGAGCTCCTCGGCAGTCTGACGGTCCGCGTTGAGGTTGTACCAGGCACCGATTTCGGTGAGGTTTCCCTCGTCCTTTGGGTCGAGCGCGAGCGCCTTGTCGAAGGCGGCCTTAGCCTTGTCCCACTCGTTGGCCTCGAGGTAGACGCGACCCATGCGCATCCAGTCATCCGCCTTGACCTTGGTGGCGACCACGCGGTCGAAGATCCCCTGACCCTCGACCTTGTCGCCCATCAGGTAGTACACCCGGCCGACCGCGATGTTTTCCCATGAGCCTTTGCCCGCCTGCGAGAGCGCCGCCGGCAGCAAACCGAGGGCTGCATCTTTGGGACTCTTGCCGGTGTACATCATGGGGTCCGTCCTCTTGGTCGCCGAGGCCGCGACGCCGATGGCCACTCCGAGAACGAACACCGCCACGACGAGCAGCGCATGAGCTTTCTTCATCATTTCCTCCCCGATCAGGGAATATAGACTCGATCTCCCCTGGGTGCAACCGCCAGGCTGGGGCTCGCTTGCGGGCTCCCGTGCGGTGGGGTACTGATGTCATTGACGTGGGGCGATGGAGGTTTTCCATGAAGTCACTGACGCGCTACCTGACCATGAACGTCCCGACTCGAATGGACTTCGTCAACATAACCGGGAAGGTGCAGGAG
>DATEYD010000178.1:0-27436 GCA_035583445.1 Minisyncoccota bacterium | reverse complement strand
AGCCGATCATGTGCCGGTGCGGGCATCGGCTGGCGGAGCACTACATGGGCACGCGTGCGATGCCGTGCGGGAAGTGCAACTGCGGCTGGTGCACCGCTCCCCGGGCTGAGGAGATACGAAGGCAGAAAGCGCGGCTGCGCGTCGAGGACGTGACGCCGCTATCTCGCGTGTTTCGGGGAGGGAGAGGATGAACATACTGGATTTCAAAGGCAAGCAGGCGAGCCCCGGGCCGATCGTCGTCTACCAGCTCGTGACGGGGCCGGTGCTGTACTCGGAGACGGCGAAGGAAGTGGATGACGTGATTTCCTTCGACCCTGAGCGTACGCTGGTGATGGGGCCGGTACAACCCGGGCGCAACGGGCAGGGTCAGGTGACGATGCAGAAGATGTCCGAAGCGGGCATCTTCCACCCCGCGATTGTACACGTGCCGAAGACGGCGATCGTCTTCATGCACGACTGCGGCAACCCCGAGATGCAGTCGAAGTGTTCAGAAGCGTTGTCGGGGATCATCATCCCGAAGGGCGCGCTGCCCCCCGCATAATATGCTATAATGGCATAGGAGGAGCGTATGAAGAGAGAGAAACTCGTGAAGGTTAAATCCTTGAAGCCAAAGCATTTTAAGTCGCTTCTTAAGGTGCAATACACTATAACCTACATCGACAGCGACATCCTAGGGCCGACCGGTCGTTTAGAACCTCTGATCAATGTATTCGAGTGCGACGGTCAGATAGTTCAGTCACTTCCGAAGCAGTTTAGGCTGTGCATGCAGTTGGTCGCCGTCCCCGTGAGGGGGAAAAAACCTCCCACGGTGATAATGCTCACACCCGGCCTAATGGATGCGGGAAAGATATTTCACCGGCCCTACACGAAAAAGGAAATCGCGAAGATGAGGGCCGATGAACGAGAACGCGGAAAAGAACTGGAAAAGGCTGATTACTGCGACGATTGATGGGCGCTACTCACCTCATAACCTGACCGCGTAAACCTACTTTTTCGCCGGCCAGAGCCTGTATAGGTGATGGTCGGAGATCTCATTCTAGCCTATCGGGCGATCAAAGCCGAGCGAACAAAGCAAGCACGCTATAGGCGTCTGCTCGGCAAGGAGCCCGACTACACACTCCTCAAGGAACTCGTCGACTCGGCACGGTACGAGGTGGTGGCTACCGTCACGTTCAAGGACGGAACGAAAGTCGACTTCCGCCGGGCTGATGCAACCGACCGCCTCACGCAGCTCATGTCATCGGACAAGGCAGGATCCTGGTGACAGTCGACATCGTTCGCAAGGACCTCGCATTCCTCCAGAGCGAGATGTCGAAGAACATGCCGAAGTGGCGACGGTCGATCAATCGCTACCTGAACAACGGCCGCCGCGTCGAGGACCTCCGAAATCAGTACGGCAACCCCGCGGGCTTCTACAACCTCGACGAAGGTGAGGACGTGGGGATCACCCCGTACCTCAACGTCATCCGCGCGTGCGTCGACACCCACGTCTCGAAGGTCTCAGAGACGAAGGTCCGACCGTTCTTCAACCCCACCGCCGGCACGTTCAAGACCCTCAAGACCTGCCGTAACGCGCAGAGCTACTTCGATCAGCTTTACGAGAGGCAGGACGTGCACCGCAAGGCGATCCAGGCGGCGAGATTCGCGGACATCTTCGAGCGCGGATGCATATGGATCGACTGGGAGGAGAAGGTCATCCGCACCGTCGCCCCGTGGGAGTATCTCTTTGATCCCGCGGAGTGGAACTTCGGCAAGCTGACCCGCTGCGCGATCGTGCAGAAGGGATTTCCCCTGGCGTACCTGAAGGGCCAGATCAAGAAGAGCAAGGAGGAAGGGGCGGCCGAGCTCGTTCAACAGCTCGAGGAGAATCCGTTCCTCAAGGGCGAGCGGACGATCTACTACGACCTGGCCGGGAAGAAGCAATACACGTTCGCGGCGGGGAAGTTCATCGCCGCTACAGATATCGAGTTCGACTGCCCGCCCGTTGCCGTGCTCTACCTTGAGCAGCCGCTCAAGGGCAACACCTCTACGTCGATCGCCGACAACGTGTACACGATCCAGCTTCAGGTCGAGTCGCTGTGCAGGAAGATTCACCTCGCCTACGAGCTCAGCCCGGCGAACGTCGCGTGGGTGATGATGGGCAGCGAGGTCAAGGCGTCGTTGCTCACGAATGAGATCGGTGCCGTCTACCCGTACAAGCCCGTGCCGGGCGTCAGTTCCCCGCCGGTGATCGTCGCCACCCCCCCGGCTCTCGATGCGCAGTACCTCCCGATGCTCCAGTTCTGGATCGCGCAAAGCATGGAGATGAGCGGGATCTCGCAACTCTCGGCGCAGGCGAAGAAGCCGAGCGGACTCAACAGCGGAGTAGCCCTTCAGACCGTCGAGGACGTGGAGAGCGAGCGGCACAATCCGTGGCTCCAGTCGTTCATCCGGTTCTTCATGGACGTGGCGAACATCTGCATCGAGGTTTTCCCCGCAGGCGAGGACGTATTGCCGAAGCGTCGCGGGAGAGCCGCGATCACCTGGGCGGACATCAAGCGCGAGCGGGATTCCTTCTCGATCCAGTTCTCTGCGAGCTCCTCGCTCTCGAAGGACCCGAAAACGAAGATGGAGCAGATCGAGAAGCTCATCGCGATGAAGGTGATCAATCCCGCCCTCGCGGCGACGCTCCTCGAGTTCCCCGACCTGGAGAGCGCCTACTCCATTACCTCGGCCAGCTACGACTACTGCCAGCGGATCATCGAGCGGGCGGTCGAGGACAACGACTTCGAGTTCTTCGAGGCCGTGAACCTCGAGCAGCTCTTCGGCGAGACGGCGAGCACGCTGCTGCGACTCGACGCCAGCGATGAGAAGCAGGAAACGCTTGACCGCCTGGTCAAGCTCTTGGGGATCGTGAAAGGGAAGCAGGACTCGATGGCCGCGAAGATGGCGCCGGCCGCTTCCCCTGAGTCTCCTATACAGCCTCCGACGGTGCAGGGGCCGACGAACCAGCTTCCTCTTGAGGCGGCGCCGGCGCCCGAGCAAGCGATGAACGCTCCGGCCGCTCCCGTGGCTCCTCAGCCGGGGGTGCTGTGATGCGGAGAGCGTGGGAGTGGATCGTGCGGTTTTTCGGCCGGGTCCCGAGGCGGGTGAGACGGATTCGATTCGAGAAGCGGATCGACTGCCTGATGAAGACCGCGCAGATCGAAAGGAGATGACATGGCGATTTATTCACTCGCGAACAGGACCACGATGGTCACCATCGCGAACGCGTGTCTTGAAATCAGGACGACGGCGACGGAACGCGCGAAGATTCTGGAAATCGTCATTACGATGGCGGCGGCTACCGCGAGTGTGTTCGGCATCGGCCGCCCGCAGGCGATCGGAGGTACTCCGACCTCGCCGCTGACGGTGCTGGCTGAGGAGTTTGCTGAGCCGACAGGTTCGACGACCACGGCTCTCGCGTGGGCAGTGGGACCGACCGTGCCGCTGTATTTCTTCCGCCGGGTCAACCTTCCCGCGACCATCGGGGCGGGGCGGGTACTGACTTTCCCGCGCGGGCTCGTGATCCCTGTTTCCAGTTCCATCGTGATCTGGAACATCACGGCGTGTGGCGTGTCTGACATCGAAGTCGTTTTGGACGAGTAGATGGGAACGCAGTTCCTCCCGAGCTTTGCCTTGGCCGCGACCTCCCGGTATCTCACGCGGGAACTTCGCGACAAGGATTTCAACATGCTCGATGGGGTTGGGTTGCCCATTCCTACGGACATCATTCTTGTCAATCCGTTTAATCTGAAGGATCAAAAAGAGTGGTGGCCGCGTAAAGAGCAGATGTTCGACTTCCAGGATGCTTCGACCGGCTTGTCCATGATGCTCGGCCCTCCCGGTTGGTCATCGGTGATCTACGAGATAACGGGTCGGGCCGGCTGGACGTATCGGATCGTCGGTATCTGCTACGACTCCCTGGGACAAGTAGTCGCGAATGCGAGATGCAGACTTTTCAGAACCGTCGATGACGTGCTGATGGCCGGGACGTATTCATCCCCGGCCGGCGAGTATGGCTTCGGCGTGCCGGATAACACCACGCCCTACTACGTGCAGGCGATGCGGGACTCCCCGGCTATCGGCGGGGTGAGCGCGCGCACACTCACGGGGTCAGCATGAACAGGGTTGCGCTTTCACTCTACGCGGGGGAGGCGGTCCCGAATGACGTTCTGCTGCGCGACTGTTCGCTTCCAGTGGCGGATCCCATAGCCCCGCAAGTTAAGAACGTCTGGATGTACCAACCCACTGCGGGCGAGGGAGGGGGAGTCTTCCCCGCCACGGGGCACGTGAGGGTTCCCGACGCCTACGGCCCTACCGGCGTTGAGTTTACGGGTACCGAGCAGATCCCCGTCGAGGCCGACGTGTTGCTCGGCGTCGGGTACGGGGAGAACGGAGTGGAGTTCACAGGGACGCTCGCCGGCGGCTCGGGGCACAAGAGGGTGAGGACAATTGCGTGATCACCGGCCAGGGCTCTTCCGTTATTTGCATGGACGCCGTCGCGGATGCGCTGACAAACGAAGTCTATGTCAAGCATCTGCGGTGGGTTGGAGCGACTACAGCGGGGCATCAACTGATAGTCAGCGATGTCGACGGGAATGTGATGTGGGAATCGGTGGCGGATGGGCAGTACATGATCGACGTCCACCCGTTCTACAGAAGCATCAAGGGGATCACCGTTACGACGATGGGAAGCGGGAAACTCTATGTGTATTGCGCATCATGGAATTACTAAGGTCGCCGTTGGCGATCAGAAATGCGCCGGCGTTGCCGGCAGTCTAAGGAGCAAGATATGGCAATAAAAGCAGCGCCATACAAGCAGTGCCCGGAACGTTCTGACTACATGATCAGTGTCCCCTCTGGGGCGCTGACCATAGTCGCGGCGAATGGTCCGCTGTGGTCGATGCAGTGGACCTCCACGTCCCTGATCTGCGTGGTCAAGCGGGTGAAGCTGTCTCTCGGCGTGACAACGGCGTTCACGACGGCGCAGACGGTACACCTCGGTCTGTACTTCGCACGGGCCTACACCGTGGCGGATACCGGAGGTACCGCGGCGACGCTGACCACGAACAACGGGAAGTTGGATACGTCGTATCCGACGACTGTGCTGACGGACCTGCGCATGTGCACGACCGGAGCTCTCACCCCTGGGACACGGACGCTGGACGCTCAATCGCTAGATGTCGGCGTCTTCGCGTGTTCGGCCATCGGTGCGGCCGGGGATGTGGAGATGCAATTCGGCCTCACGCCTTCGCGGCAGGAAATCATTCTCAGGCAGAACGAAGGGCTCGTGCTCCACAACCTGACCACGATGGGAGTGGTGGGCGTCGTTCGGCTGACCGTCACCCTCGAGTGGGCGGAAGTTCCGTCCAGCTCTGTGAAGTAAGGAGGACGACATGACTTCAGTTGAGCTCAAGTTCAGCGAAGCGCTGAGCGTCGGGGCACCGAAAAACCTCAGCGACAACCAACGCACCGATTTCCTCGGCGGGTCGATGGGGCAGCTTGTCACCGCGGACATCTGGGGGAAGTTCGGCGAGTTCTGCCGGCGTGGCTGGGTGTTCTCGGCCCGGGTAGCGGCGGCCGCGGCGGTGCCTATCAGCACCACGTTGACGAACGCTCCTTCGATTTGGAACCCGGCGGGGTCCGGCAAGCTCGTCGTCCCCCTCAGGATCATCCTGTCGCTGGGAGCTATTGGGACACCGATCCTTCAGGGATTCACCCTGAGCTTCCTCACGGGAGCGGGATCGGTAGAGGCGACAGGTGCCCCGGTAATCACCTGGACGAACGTCGCCCCGGTGTGTCTGTCGGTGGGAGCGGCAAAAGTCGCTACGACCAGGTTCGCCCCGGCCGTCTCGACTTACACCGTCAACCCCGCCGCCCTGATGGACCTCGGCTTCGGGCATCTCCTGGAAGGCGCGGCAGCCTCGGGCCAGCTCTACAGCCAGTTCATGCACGACTTTGACGGAAGCGTGCTTCTGTGGCCGGGGTCGACACTGCACTTCGGGTCGACCATCGCCACAAGCACGACCTACTGGACGACCATCGTCTTCGCGGAGATTCCCGCGTTGGCCATGGTGTAAGGGAGGACTGAAATGTCTGTTGAACAGAGACAGATCGGCATCGAAGGTCTCCAGCAGCTCCAGCCCGGGCAAATCACTTTCGCCTCGCTTGGAAGCTACGGGAACCAGCTCGTATCCGATCTCTACGGTAAGTTCGGCGAGATGTGCCGGCGAGGCTACGTCTTCGCCGCCGTGGGAGCTGCCGCAGCGGCGATTCCCATCGGAACGACCCTGACGAACGCTCCGGTGATCTGGAACGTGGCAAGCTCGGGAAAGCTGGTGATACCTCTGAGGATCATCCTTTCCCTCGGGGCAATCGGGACTCCGATCCTGAACGGCTTCGCCGTCTATTTCCTGAAAAACACGGGAGATAGCGTCGGGACGGGGCTTCCCATCGTGACGTTCACTGAAATCGCACCGGTGAACACCTTCATCGGACGCGGGGTGACGGCCCGGACGAAGTTCGCTGGGGCGGTGGCGACGTATACCACTCAGCCGGCGAAGCTCATGGACCTGGGGTTCGGCCACCATCTCGAAGGTGCGGCCGCGAGCGGGCAGCTCTACTCGATGTTCTATCACGACTTCGACGGGGCGGTGATGATGCCGCCCGGGACATCGCTCACCCTCGGGTCGACGATCGCGACATCGACGACCTACTGGACCACGATCCTGTTCGCGGAGTTGCCGATTCCGCAGGTCTACTAGGGGAATGGCATGGATGGCATGACGCTCGACAGCCTGTCACCCGAAGAACTCTCCGCACTTGAAGAGGCGATCGCCAAGCGCAAGTCGGCGCAGGCGGAAAACCCGCTCACCGCGATCGCCTCCGTTTGCGAGATGCTTCTGGAGAAGTGCGAGGGGCTGGAGAAGAAACTCTCCCAGCTTGAAACCGACTTCTACCAGAAGGTGCTCGGCGGGATCGACGGGCTGTACAAGGAGAACCTGCGAGCAGACGGGCTGAAGGCATTCGGCGAGAAGCACGGCTCGATGTTCGCTCCGTTCGCTGATGACTTCAAACGGGTTTTCGAGAAGGACCTCATCCCTCTCGTATTCGACTACCTCGAAGAGCTGAAGGGGGAGGACGGGTTCAACGATGAGATGGGCGACGGGAAGTTGAAAGAGCTCGCCGAGCAGATCAAAGGCCGGCTTGCTCCGAAGGCTCCCGAAGCATCCGTCGAGGTGACGTCGGTCGAGGCGAAACCCGAAGAGAAGTCAGCAGAGGAAGAGGGTCCGGGGGACGGATTCACCCCGGACATGGAAAACGAAATCGCTGCAATGAAGCGAAAGGACGAGGCGCGTGAGCGCTCTCGTGAGAAAGCCCGCAAGACGGGCGTCGCGTAGGAGGGTATGACGCATGGCACAACAGGTCACGGCTGATGCCTTCTTGCTCGGGCTGTACAAGAGAACGTACACCGACAAGAAGATCAGGGGACTGTTCTTCCGCAACTCCCCGGTGGGACGGAAGATCGAGAAAAACCGGATTGAGGGGCAGACCTACCAGGTCACGATGCCCTACGACCGCGGAGGTGCGACGAGCGGCGACTACACCGTCGCCGTGGCGAACGCCGCCTCGGGGGCGAAGACCGCGGAGATGGCCGTCACGCCGGGTAACATCTTCACGGTGTTCCTGGTCACACAGAAAGAGTACCTCGCGGCCAGGACGAAAAAGGGTGGGTACCTGAAGGCGCTCGGCTACAAGCTCTTCGCTGCCTGCGAAAGCCAGCGGAAGTTGTTCGCTGCGTGTCTCTATGGGTACGGTTGCGGTGACATCGGCTATCTGCCGAACGCTGTAGCCGCGGCAGCCGTCACCTGCCCGCTGAACTTCGACACCATCGTCAAGCTGGCGATCGGTTCCCAGTTCTACGTCGTGAACGGTCCCTATCCCACGTCCGCCTACTACGATGCGGTCGTGCGGACGGTATCCGTGATCGACGGGAACAACATCACCTGGACGGGTGGTGGGGCAACCGCCGGCGGCTGGGTTGCGGGATCACAGATTCAGATCGTCGGAGGCCGAGATGCGACGCCTGCAGCGAGCATGCCCACGGGGCTCGCGGGCTGGGTACCGTACCTTGCCAACCGCACGGGAGCGTTCTGGACGACCTACGACGCGATAGTCTTCTACGGGGTGAACCGAAGCACGTCGATCAACTCCCTCGCCGGCTGGTTCTACCAGCGCATCGGTGGTGAGCTGTACATGGACGCGATTGTCACGGGCGTCGCCTATGCCCGGCGCGGCGGCGGGGTGCCGAACATGATCGCGATCAACGACGAGGACTGGCTGGTGATGAACGGCGAGGCGAACACGCAGACCGCCATGATGCAGCAGATCAACACCAGCGGGGCGAAGAACGCCAAGTCCGAGATCGCCCGCGGGCTCGCGGCCCTCAGATTCGCGATGTCGACGAACTGGATCGAGAACGTCTACGACGATCCCTACTGCACACGGGGTCACGCGTGGATCCTCGACACCGAAGATATCGAGTTCGTCACCTACTCGAACGCGAAGCAGCTCGATGATGGTGTGGTGGACAACGAGCCGGGGGCGGCGGCAGCCGACGAGAATCAGGAAGAGCCCGATACCACGTTCAAGATGAACATCGAGGACTACCTGAGCATGGACGGCAACGCAACCTCGGTAGAGGGTCCCGCCACCCAAGTGAGTGTGTCGCTTTATGGCAATTTCTGTGTCAGGTCGCCGGGGCACGCTAGCACGGTGGTGTTCTAAGCGACGGGGGTCGCTTTGCGCTTCTCCTTTTCCTCCTTCTCTGGGGGGCCCTCGGTGAGGGTCCCCCTCTTTCTCTGACTATATAGTTTCGGAAACAGCTTTTCGGGCTGCGGAGCCTATATAAGTAGGAGGGCGGAATGCCACTAACCGAGGGATACTCAAAAGAGGCGATCGGAAAGAACATCAAGACGGAATCAGAAGCCGGTAAACCGCAGGCGCAGGCCGTCGCTATCAGTTATGCCAAAGCCCGGGAGACTCTGTCGAAACTCGGCGCTTCACGAAGAGCGCAGGCAGTCAAAAACAACCCGAGCCTCGGGGGCGAGAAGTGATCGCCAGCGAGATCATCCTCCGGGCTCGTCACGTCTCGGACCTTCCCTCTTCGCAGTTCGTCGATCACAACGACGAGCTCGCGTCGATGAACGAGAGCTGGAAAGACATCTACGCGGCGCTCCTTGAGAACGACGACGACTACTTCCTCACGGAAACCACGTTGACCCTCGGCCCGACGTTCGCCGTGGCAGGCACGACGAACGAGTACCTGCTGCCGCTGCCCGAGGACTGCTCGCGCATCCGATACGTGGACTACCGCGGCACGATGGACTGGCTGCCGATGCTGAAGTTCAACCTCAGCATGAAGGACAATCAGCCCGCGAGCCCGTACTACCGGATCAAGGGAGCTTTCCTCTGGGTCATAGGGGCGAGTGTTCCGGCAACCGGCCTCTCGGTGAAGATCGGCTACTACCCCGTGCAGGCGACGATCACCTGCCCGCAAGCAGACCTAGCCTTTGGCACGAGTTACACGGCCCCCGCGTGGATGGGGATCGGGGGAGCCTGTTACGCGGCCTATGGGCAGTCCATGGTCTACACGCTGACCACGGGGACTATCATCACCGCCGAGAGCATCTCAAGCTCCACGGTTGCCGTTCCCGTGGCCCTGTTCACTGAGGCGGCGGCCGTCACGAACCTCGTCTACTACAAGGGCACGCTGTACTGGATCCGGGGCGGGAGCATGTGGTACAAGGCGAGCACCCTCATCGCGGCCTTCGCCGCTCCTACTCAGGTCGGGGCCATCGTGGGCGTCGTCGCCTTCTGCATAGTGGCGGACACCATCTACTACGCCAACGCCACGCAGATCCGTTCCTGCACGCTCACCGGGGGAAGTGATGCGCTGGTGCTCACGGCCGTCGCTACCAGCCTCGCGATCTTCGGAACCACGGTCGTCTACGCGACGGCCGCGGGCGCCGTGGTCGTCAACTCCCCTACCCCGACCACGATCTACGCATCGGGCATCACGAAGATCACGGGCAACACGGACGTGTTGTGCGTGCTGGATTCAACGGGAGATCTGCGGCGGGTGACGCTCACCATCGGGACCACCGCGGCCGTCGCCACCGACGAGGTGATAGACACCAAGGTGACGGACATCGGATTCCCGGTGATGGACGTCGGGCAGTCTCCCGAGACGGTCATCATCGGGGTGCGTAAGGCAGAAAGCCAGCGGTTGCGGGGAGTGGATGTCACCGTCGACTACGACTTCGCCTACCCGAACAACCTCATCCCCGAGATCATGGCCTACCAGAGCGCGATCGATTACCGGGCGAAACAGAACCAGGACACGGGTGAGCTGAAGGAAAAACTCGTGCAGAAGTGGAACACCTTCAGCAAGACGATCCACCGGGACGACTACCTGCCGACGCGCATCCGCAACGCCTACCCGGCGCAAGGGCTGCACTAATGGGCGAGAAGACTGCCCGCGCAAGCCTCAACCTCCGGCAAAGCATCTGCACCGACGGACCGACCGGCTCGGATATCTTCGCCTTCGAGGACCCCGAGGCGCGGGTACTGGCGAACACCGGCATCGAGCGCGCGGGCGGGGTGACGAACATCTACGAGAAGGAAGCGACGTTCGCCACCGCGGGGCTGCATTCGCTCTACACGAAGAGCGGAGATCTCCTACAGGTAGATGGCAGCCACAACGTGCGGATAAACGACAGCGTGATCGGCAACGTCGGCACGTGCGCCGTGACGGCGCGGGGGAGCATCCCCGGGTACTCCGATGCCGCGTGGACCACGGCGAACACCATCATCGGGATCGTGAAGGTCGGCTCGGCAATCCGTGTGGACGAGTACAACCCGGCGACCGGCACGGTGATCAACACCCGTTCGACGACGTTCTCCATGCCGCAGGTGGCGATCATCAACGTGGCGCTGGTGAAGTACCCGAGCATGGCGTTCGCTGACAACCTGCAATTCATCTTGTCGAATAACGTAGTTTCATTTTTGCTGAGCGAATCCGGACCGAGCACCACTATTCTTGGAGGACAGACCTGGACTTCTCGAACAAGCGCAAGCGCTCAGATATGGCGTTCGATTTGCTGGTCTCCGGCTTTGGGTTTGTTTTGTGCAGTAGCGGATAATGGCGCCGTGGGCGTCCAAGTAATGACTTCTCCGGACGGAGTCGCCTGGACTTCTCGAACAAGCGCAAGCGCAAGGCAATGGTGGTCCGTCTGCTGGTCTCCGGCTCTGAATCTATTCTGCGCCGTAGCTGCGGACGGACTTGTTGCTACACAGGTGATGACCTCCCCGGACGGGATCACCTGGACTTCTCGAACCAGTGCCAGCGCCCAAGGATGGACTTCCGTCTGCTGGTCTCCGGCCTTGGGCCTATTCTGTGCGGTGGCATTAGATGGTGTTGTCGGAGTCCAAGTAATGACTTCTCCGGACGGAGTCGCCTGGACTTCTCGAACAAGCGCAAGCGCTCAAATGTGGTATTCCGTTTGTTGGTCTCCCGAATTGGGAATGTTTTGCGCGGTGGCTCGGAATGGCGCTGTTGGCGTTCAAGTGATGACTTCTCTGGACGGAGTCACATGGAATTCACAGACCAGCGCTGCCGCCCAGCAGTGGTATTCCGTTTGTTGGTCTCCCGAGTTGGGAATGTTCTGCGCGGTATCTGACAATAACCTTGCCAATGTTCAAATAATGACCTCTCCCAATGGTACCGTATGGACTTCTAGAACAGCCGTTAGTGCCCAAATGTGGCGATCTGTTTGCTGGTCTCCCGAATTGGGGCTTTTCTGCGCGGTGAATAATGATGGCGCTGTTGGAGTTCAGGTGATGGTTTCCTCCGATGGAATTATTTGGACTCCACAAACCAGTGCCAGCGCCCAAGGATGGACTTCCGTCTGCTGGTCTCCGGCTCTGCATACGTTTTGCGCAGTGGCGGTGAATGGGGCAGTCGGCGTCCAAGTGATGACAAGTGCCCAAATAATCACCGGTACCAATTTCGGATGGGCGTTCACTGGCACACGATACATCGTCGGGAACCAGGGGGTTGGATCGTTCGCCATAGGAGACGCGGCCGGGGTGATGACCGCGATCACCGACGCGAAATGGTGCGTCATCGACCAGTTCGCCGGCACCGCCTACTCCCGGGCGATTCTCACGTTCAACGTGAAGAAGAATGCCGCGAACCTGCTCACCGGCATAGGAGAAGTCGGCTACACGCAGGCAGGGGTCTACTCGGCCACCCCGGTATACTACGGTGTTGCGCTCGCCGCGGTGACAGTGACGTTCACGGAGAACGTGAGCGGCCCGGGCTACGCCGAGGCAACGTTCACTCGATCCGATACCGGCACGAACATCTACTACTACCTCGCGCCCATTATGAGCCACATGCCCGGGCTCTGGTACGACTATAAGCAATCGCAGACGCACACGCTCTGCAACGGATACGGGCGCCTGACGGACTTCGTCGGCAACGCTCTCGGCAACACCTGCTCGCTGCGCATCCCGATGATCAACGAGCAGCCGTCGCTGATCTCGGCAGGAGTGATCGGGGCGGAGAACACGCTGCCGATGGATTGCCTCGGGGTGCCGGTGACGAACGTCGGCGAGTTCGACGAGTATTTCGTGCCGCACGTGGTGGACAACGGTTCCACGCGCCTCAACTGCATCTACCGGTACAACGGAGTTCTCTTCTTCTTCTCGATCACCTCGGGGGCGACGAACACCCTCCAGCGGGTATCGGACAACCTCTATATGGTCAACTGCCTGTCCCCTATTAACGCGGTGGACGTGGCGAATCGCACGCTGACCCTCGGGGCAAACGACTATAACGGTCGGATGCTCCTCCGTTCGGTGGCGGCAATCCTCGCTTCCTCCGTGAAGGCTGTCGGGGTGATGCAGGGGAAACACGCGAACAGCATCGACACCGGCGACAAGCTGATCACTCAGACGTTCTCGACCACGACGAACCTGATTCCGGGGATCGAACTGCCGTCCTTCATCGACCGAGCGGTTCCCGACTACGGGGTGAACATCTATCTCGCGGACCTCTATTCTACCACGTACCGTTCGGTCAACGTCATGTCTGCAATAGGGGATCTAGCGGATAAACTCTACATCTCCGACACGCGCATCCCCTTCGGCATGGGCTACACCTTCACGCCTCCTGTCATGCAAACGGAGATTGAGACGATCTTCGCTGGCGTGGGAGTGCTCGGGGCGACGGACGTTGAAAATGATTATCTCTGTTACGAGCTCGGCAACCAGATCACCGGGATTTTCGAAGGCTTCCTGCTCTTCGGCCAGCGCTTCCTCTTCGACGGGAATCAAATCTATCTCGCGCAATTCAGCGGATCAATCTACACGGGCAAGGAGCCGATGTGCCCGGCCTATGGCATGGTGCTCGTCGCCACGAGTCCCACGCTGATCTACTTCTATTCGGGTTTTGACAATTCGATCTACACGTTCAATGGCGGAAGATCGCTGGAGAAACTTATCCGCATGAACGACATCGACACTATCCTCCAGGGCGTGTTCAACGTCAGGGACAACTCGCTTCTGCTGGAGACTACCACGACCCTTGTCTGGGTCCGCGACGGGGTGATCACGGAGAACGTGAAAAAGGTTTCGCAGACCGGGCTCGGGCTCTACGACACGAGGCTCGGGATCATCCTCGCGAACAACACGCTGAGCTGGCAGTACAACTTCAGCGCCACGGGGATGACGAGCATCGTCGCCCTCACCTGGCAGTCCGCGTACCATGGCCTACTCAACAACATCCTGTCGATCGCCACGACATGGATCATCACGCTGTACTCGGCCACGCGTCAGACGGCGGCGGTGACGCTCACCTGCTACAGCTTCGATCAGGATGCGACGTTTGAAAATACTTCGCCGATCACGATCAGGCCGGCGGACTGGAATGCTCAGGGGTTCTACCGCTGCCGGATCCAACCGAGGAACCAGCTCGCGCTTGCATCATCCGTGAAGGTGGCGACGGCGCAGAAAATGGCGATAACTGACGTGAGCGTCGAATACACGGGTGACGCATTCGCCGTAACAGCGGCATCGAGGAGCAAATAGCATGGCAACCTTAGAAGAAGCAAAAGCCATAAGTAAACAGAAGTCGGCCGACTTCTGGGGGAAGGCGGGGGACTGGTGGGGCGGGATCACCGGCGGGACTCAGAAGAAAGCCGGGCAGGCGCAGATGGCGCAGGCCGGGCAGGTTGCCGGCGGAATCGCCGGGACCACAGAGCAGCAGCAGATGCAGAACGCGCAGACCGCCGCGGCTCCGCTCGCTGAACAGCAAGGACAGATCGCGGCGACACAAGGGAGTCGCGCAGCTCTCCAAGCCGCTCGGACCTCGGGGTTGAATGCGGGGCAGGCAGCGCTTACGAGCGGGCAGCAGGCCGGAGATATCTACACTGGCGCCTACCAGGGTGGACTCGAGAGCGGGATGAACCGCTACGGGCAGGCCACGGGACAGCGCCTCGCCGCGGCCGGCCAGCAGGGCGCACTCGGGCAGGCGCAGCAGCAGGCCGGGCAGGCGCAGGGTAAGGCGCTCTGGGGCGGGATCAAAGACGTCGCGGGGTTTGCCGGTGGGCTGATCTCGGACGAGAATGCGAAGGAGAACATCCAGCCAGCGCCTGACATGCTCGATACGATCCTCCGCAAGGTGAGGCCGAAAACCTTCGACTACAAGCCAGGCGTAGGGGACCCCGGGCCGCAGGTGGGAGTGGTCGCGCAGGACCTCGAAAAGACTCCGCTCGCGCCCGTGGTAGAGGAGACTCCCACGGGGAAGGTGATCAACACCGGCAAGCTCAGCACGGCGGCGCTCGACCTGATCCTCGAGCTCGGCCAGCGGGTCAAAGAGCTGGAAGGCAAGTGAGATGGGCATCATCGACATGCTCGCCGAGAAGGCGCGACAAGAACAGGCGGCCGCTGCTGCTCCTCCGGCTCCGGCCGTGATCCCAGCGGGGACTCCGACTCCCGCAGTGACGTCGGCGGCGATCCAGGCTGATCGGCAGGCGCGGAAGGAAGCGGCGGAGCTCGCGCGCGTTAATCCAGAGGCGGCCATGGCTGGGGTCCAGGTTGTGTCAGCGCCCCCTGAGCCGAAACTCATCCCGGTAGGAACACCCTCGCCGGCCGTCACTCCCGAACAGGTCGCCGCCGATCAGGAGGCGCGCAGGCTCGAGATGGAGGCGGCGAAAGCCAAGCTAGCCGGCTCTTCTGCTACCACGGCACCTGCTGCCGCGCTGATCACCCCGGAGGCGGCGATCGAGACGCCGATCGAACAGGTACCTCCGATCGCGCAACAGGTGCAGGCCACTCCCCCCGAACAGGAGGAAGCGGCGTTCGCTGCCGGCCAGTCACTCGTGCCGGAGCAGTCCACTGTCGGGTTGCCGGTCGAACCTACGTTCGCCGAGAAGCTGAGCACTGTCGCGAAGAAGCGGGGGAGGGGCTTCCTCGACGCGCTTCAGGCAGGGTTGTACAACTTCGCCGGCATCACCAAGCCAACCGACTACGAGAAGCGAATCGAAGCGGAAGCCACCGAGAAAAAGGATCTCCTCGACAAGCAGTGGCAAGCGCAGATGACGCAGATCGGGCAGGACTTCCAGGCGCGGCAGGCGGCGATGGACCGCGATTTCTCGATCATGGTGGCGAAGGCGAAGAACGACTGGGATGTGCAGGTCGCGAAGGAAGCGCATCAGCAGCAGAGCGCGGAGAACGTGCTTGACCGGCAGAGCGCGATGCAGCGTGTCACCGCTCAGAATCAGCAGCAGAAACAGATGACGATGGATCAGATAAAGCAGTTAATCACGAGCACTTACGGGGGCCAGTGATGAGCGATTGGAGTTGGCAGAAACTCGCGCCGGGCACGAACTATCCCACGCTGAACACCCGGCTGAACGGGTTGCCGGATTACCTTCGGAAGACACAGATTCAGCCGCCTTCCACTCCTGCTATTCCCGCTGCTCCCGTCGCTCCTGCGGCTTCGCACGCAAAGCCCGAAGAGCCCGCGACTCCTTCCTGGCTGAAATGGCTCGCGTCATTCAATCAGGGAGTCGTCGAGGGAGTCCCGTTCGCGAAGACGGCTCTCAACAAGCTCGGCCTCATTCCCGAATCGCAGAAGAAACTCATGGAGGAATCCGCGAAGGAGAAGCCTGGCGCGAACATCATCGGAAGCATCGCCGGCGGGATCGGGGCCACGGGCGCCGTTCCTATGGCGAAGGCGGTGATCGGTGGGACGGGACTCGCGGCAAAAGGACTCCTGCCTTCCCTCGCGCGCGGAGCTGTCAACGCTGCTACTTTTTCTGTTCCACAATCCGTCTCGCAGGCCGTAGAAACAGGAGACGTGGCTGGCGCCGTCAAAAGTGGCCTTCTAGGGATCGGCACGGGCGCGGTCACGGGCGCGGCAGGAGAGGCGATGACCTCACTTCTCACGAAAGGCTACAAGGCATTCCGTAACTGGATGACGGACGCGGTTTTGAAATCTCGTGGGGTGCGCGGGAAAGAACTGATGAAGGTTCTACAAAACGGGATCTACGGCCGCAAGGGCTATACTCCGGTACGGGCGATGGAGTTGAAAGAACAGGTAGCGGACGCCATATCGAAAAATAAAATCATCGACAAGCAGGATCTTATGAAGTTTTTCGAGGACAGGGGGAATCTCTGGGACTCGGTCGACGATGCTTGGCTGAAGGCGGGGGCCAAGGTAGACGATTTCAGGGATGCCGTCGTCGGTCACGCGGACGTGATGGATTATCTGACCTCCCCCCTGACCGACCCCGACACAGGGAAATCATACGCGCAGTACGCACAGTCGACACTCGACGATATCTTCGCGAAGGCAGCGTCGCGTAAAGATCTAGCCTCAACCCGAGAGTTGCTTCGGACGTCGATGATCAATGGCCTGAAGGAAGGGACGAACCTCGGGCAGATCAAGGCGGACATCGCGGGGGCTCTTCGGGACTCCATCGACAACAGATTCATCCCCGCCGGGTTGAAAGAGGAGTACCCTGCGCTGCTCGCGCTGAAGAAGTCGATCGCGTGGAACGAGGCATCGGTAGCGCGAGCGGGTGCGAACTCGGCAACGGCCCCCCGGATGATGCTGAAACAGATTCTTACGGGAGGAGCCCCGGGCGTCGCTATAGGGGCAGGAGCCGGGGCTACGAGATGGGACCCAAACGATCCTCGGGGATCACTCGCTAGGCTCGGGAAAGGTGCGGCGATCGGGGCCGCGGCTACCCTCGGAGGTAATGTTCTCAACCGGGCACTGTCGAGGGGAGGAGTTCAACTCACCGGCCGCCTCGCCGGAGCGTTGAGAAACGTTCTTCCGAAAGAACTGCCGATAGCGTTCTCGGGGCTCGGGAGGGTAGCGCAGGCAGCGGGGACAAAGGGTGCTCCCCCGGCCGTGGCAGCTCTCACCGGCCCGCAGGCCCCATCGGCGCCCGCGGCTGCCGAAACTCCCGCTGATGCCGCGGTATCACAATCCGAAGCTCAGGCCACTCCCGAGACCGTACAGGCCGCCCGCGAGAAGGTGAACACCGCATACCGGGACCGCGTGATGCAGGCGCTACAACAGGATTGGGTGAATACGTTCGCCGGTCCCTTCGCTCAGTACGGACTGAAGTGGGACGACTTCGTGCAGATGGTCGGCAGCGTGACGGGAGGATTCGACGATCCGCGGAAGACCGCCCGGATCCTGTTCCACGACAAAGCGGAGCGCGAGGGGTTCCTGCGGGACTATGATGCCGCGCTGAAGTTCGGCCAGCAGAACGTCGGAGCGGCGCTGGAGTACGCGGCCCCGCAGAGGCTCATATCGAGCATCACCTCCCCGAAGCCCGCGACATCGAACCTCGCCTACCAGGACCTCATCAACTATCTCTCCGGAGTCTCAGAGGGCGGGAAAGAGGTGAGCGAGACAGCCCGGAAGCGCATTGAGGAACGGGTGCGGCTCATCGCCGGCATGAAGATTCCGGAGGCGCAGAAGCAGAAGATGATCGAGGAGATGCTCGCGAACTACGGCATAGACCTGAATCGTCTGACGGGGATGGGATTGTACGGAGCGCAAAATGCCTGACATCGACGCGAAGCTCAAGAAGATATTCGGCAAGGCCCCGGCGCTCCCGCCTGCTCCGGCGCCGGTGCCTGCGTCTCCCCCGGTGAAGCTGCCGCCGAAGACGAAGAAAGGGATCGCCGACATCACGATCGCGATTCAAGCGCAGCGCATTTACCAGCCGAACATGCCTCCTGCCCCCGCGTCGAAAGCTCCGACTACCGCCATGCTCGAACAGGGCAGCGCGCCGGCCATGGGGACCGAAGGGGCCTGGGGGAAGCCGGAGAAGTAGATGGCGAAGTTCCCCTCGACCCTGCTTCCTGCTTCCTCAGACATCACGGAGACGCGGAAGGCGATCCTCGACCTGCTGGCGAAGATCAATCAGATTGCGGGGTCAGATAGCAGTGCCGGCGGAGGGATGAAGTCGGTCTCTACCTCCTACACATTCACGCCGGATGACGGCGTAACCGATCTATTCGTAACCACGGGAGCCGCGACAATCACCGTGACGCTCGACCGATCTTCGCGGAACTCTGGCCGAGTGGTCCGTATCTGGAAGGCCGACGCCGGCGCTGGTGAGGTGAAGATCGCGGGGAACAACACCGGCGGGACGGCGGAGACGATCAGCGGATACACGAACGTCTATGTTGGCTTGCAGTACCAGCACGCGGACATCTACCAGGACGGGACGACGAACTTCAACATCGGCCAGTACATAGCGCCCGTGGCGGGGGAGCCGAGCCTCGGGACGAAACATTGGGTCGCTTATGCATCGCGCTCCACGACTCCTATTGTCGATGGTACTGTAACGGCGGCAAACACATGGAGTAATGCCGTAACCGTATCTGTAGCACCAACCGGCGCCAAGGCAATGTATTGTCGGTGCTATCGGGCAGGGCAAACCAACCCAGACGGTTTGTTTTTTGAAGCGGCATCGGGCGTCACGCTCGATACCGGGGCACTGTGGTACCGAAAATATCCCGGTGTTTTTGCTCCCGCCGGCGGAACTTCTGAAGGCATGGTTTGGATTCCGTTGGATTCCAATAAACAATTCAAGTTCGCGTCTATCGGTGGAGTGCAGGCGAACTATGTCATGCCGCCGGTTGCATACGACATTTAGAACGGGGTAACGCATGGCAGACATCGTGATTGGCAGGAGTACGCACCATGACTGAGCAGCAGGAGAGGTTGTTACAACAGGTCGCCACTGACGTTGCCGTTCTCAAGGGTGCCGTCATTGGGAATGGGACGAAGGGATTGTCCGAACGGGCTAGCGATGTCGAGGAATGGCAGAGTAACCATCCCCGAGATTGCCCCTTGCCGGCTCACATTGGGGCGACAGAGGATACCCCGAGGCAGGGGCGAGCGAACCGGTGGGTCGTGATCGGCGTCGTTATCTCTGCCGTCATGGGAACTGCCGGGTTGGCTGTAGGGATACTCAAGTGAACACCCCGAGGCAGAAGATTTGTAAGGCGCTGGGTGAGGCTGGCTGCTACCTGTTGTGCATTGTCCATCTCGCCGAGAAGATTCTGCGGGAGAGGATTGACGCCGAGGAACTGTACGAAGCGGCGGAAGTCACCGAGGTAATCGAAGCCGACTGCTTCGTGAACGATCCCGCGAAGTTGATGAAGATGATGGTGCCCGGCAACTGGAAGATGGAAAAGTACGGCATGGCCTACCAGTTGAAAGAAGGGGAGGCGGAGATCACGAGGTACGAGAGAACTACGACCGCTGGCACCCTGACTCACTTTGTCGTCACAGACGGGAAGGGCGGGGTGACTTATGACCCGCTAGGAGACTCACAATGCGTGAAGCTAGGGAAGCCAGTGTCAAAAAGAGTGTTCCGGAAGGTGGGCTGAGGAAGGTCTGGGTCACACTGGCGGTGATCGGGACACTTCTCGTGGGGCTCATAATCGCCTTCGCCTTCGGGAAGATGAGCGACGGAATGTGGACGGCGTGGTGCGCTTCATTGGCTGGATCGGGCGGGTTGTATGCCACGGCTAACGTGGTAACGAAGAAGATAACCGGGGGCTAGCGATGAAGATGTGGCAAGTGCTTGTGCTGCTCGCTCTCGGGGCGGCGATCGCGCTCGGGGGCGTGTGGCTGTGGCGAAGGAAGAAGGCGATAGATGCGAAGACGAATGGTGCTCCTCCTGCTCCTACTGACGATCCCGCTGTTCGCGCAGCTATCGAGCGAGGTAAGCAGCGAGTGGCCGATCTGCTTCGACGAATCCGCATGGGCCGACATGGAGGCTCAGATCCAGGCGGAGGTGGAGAGGACGGCGCTGGAGGCGGCTGAGGAGGCTGTCAAGCCCCATCTCGTCTATGAGGCCGAGTTGCAGGCAAAGCTCGCAGCGGAGACGTGCAGGAAGAAGGCGTGGCGCGCGGTGGGAATCGCGGGCATCATCGCGACTCTCATTGCATCGCTTGTGGCTGCGCTGCGCTGAGGTTCAACCGCGTCGCGAAGTGCAGCGTGATGAGGGCCACGAACGGCGACGGTAAGTAGCAGTGCAGCAGGTAGGCCCAGAAGGAAAAGCCGCGGCGCCGAGCCACGGATGCCACGACGATCGACAGGAGAATCCAGAAGAGGATCACTATCCAAGGTCCCATATTCAACCTCCGATCCAAGTATACCACACGCGCAAAGTGCAGAAAAAGTCTGCAAAACGCTTGGCACGATTCTTTCCCGCCCGCGGAGTGATCGAATTCCATGCTCGGAAAAACTTCTTGCAATGTGGCCACGGGGGGTGTATAAACATAGATGCAACTTCCGATAATGCATAATCCGAAGTCAATCGACGGAGGTTGCGGGATGGTGCATTGTGGTTATCCGATGGGAGGGGAGAAGGGGGCCGGGCGATGGCAACTTCCTCCACGTCAATCGCTGCACTGAAAACTTTCCTGGAGTTGCGCTTCACTCAGTTCGAGGATCGGTCCTGCCTGTTGCTTTGCGATTTGATGAACGGCTTGTCAAATCGAATCGTAAAGCAAGAGAACATCACCACGCGCCACTTGATAGACGTTATGGACCGGCTCTCCGCGCTGGAGACCGGCCATGATAAAGATCAACACGTACATACTTTCTCGCCAAGGGAACAGCTTCCGAATAGTAATCCCCCCATTGTGGGTACGCGATCTCGGGCTCAAATCAGGCGCTCAGCTTAGCGTATATCGAACAGAAAAAGATCATCTCGTAATAGTTCCTCCTGCCCGCCGGCGAAAGGGGTCTGCTCGATGACTCCTCTTGAAAAGCGTCAGAAAGCGAAACTCTATTACGCTCGGAACAAAGAGCATGTCAAGAAGCGGATGCGTCTTTATTATAAGGAGCATCCCCTTCAAGTCCGGGCACATAATACCCTCCTCACTGAGATTCGGGCTCGGCGAATCGAGCGAAAGCCTTGTGAGATTTGCGGAGCCATCTCTTCCGACGGACACCATGATGATTATTCCAAGCCGCTTTCTGTTCACTGGCTTTGCAGAAGCCACCACAAGAACCTTCGTTTGACTGCGGGGGCGGCATGATTCACCGATGCAGTTGCGGGCACGAGCTGGCCCCCGCCGACGCCGCCGAGTCCGTTGACGCTATCACCACCGGCATCTGCGCCCGCTGCGCCGCGAAGTACATGCATGCGCGGCACCCGTTCTGGTACCCGGTGTGCATCGAAGGCTATCAGGTGCAATTCCTCATCCAGCCCGGGCGCGGCTCGCCTCACGTCGCTATGGACTCGCCTCGCTACTGGGACCCCCCGCGGCCCATGCAGGTGATCGGTACGCGCCTCTACCTGGATGGCGTGGAGCTCGACCCCGCCGAGTTCAAGGACCTCTGCGCCGAAGCCCGCAGACGCGCGAACGTGCCGGGCGGGACGACTGGGAGGTCCCGCTCGGCTTCTTTCTCACGGCAACTGCAGCTCGGCCTTTCGGGCCATCTACAGCGCGCGATGGAGCGCACCGGCTATGCCGAATAATTACGCTGAGATAAGAAGGCGCGACAACGAAAGGCATCGCGAAAGGTATGCAAAAAATCCAGAAGAGTCTCGGAAAAAGTGGCGAGCCCGTTATTATAGGAATCTTGAAAAAACAAGGAACCAAAATAGGATGCGGGCTATTCGATATTCTGAGAAGAAAAAAGAATATGCCAAAAAGCATCCGGAAATAACCAGACTCGCTGTTGCGAGATATGCTAGGAAGAATCCCGAAAAACTCAAGGCGCAAAGAATAGCGCGATATCATATCGAGCTAGACCATCCCTGTGAATTGTGCGGGGCGGCGGCATCTGTTCGGCACCATCCCGATTATTCCCAACCACTATTGATCATGTATCTTTGCAATAAATGCCATCGAGATATTCATAGGAAAATAGCATGAGTAAGGCGGCAGAGTTCATCCTGACGTGGCTCGGCTATTTCGCCGGGGCTCTGTTCCTCGTTTTTCTCATCGCGGCCACGGCGTACGGATTGCTGCGGGCATACGACAGACGAAAGGAGGAGAATCGGAGTCATGGCACGGAACCCCCGGCTCGTGGGAAGGCGAGCTGAGGGTTCCTCCGGCGGGTGGGTGGTTCTGCCGGCAAGCTTCGCCACCCATCCCGCCATCTTTAAGGAGGAACGCAATGAGTTATCACACAGAACACGGGGAAGATGATAGTAGGACCGCATCGGAGCGGATGCATGCCAGCCCGCACAGCCCGCCGGAACTGACAGAGGACCAGAAGCCGATCTACTGCACCATCGACCTGGAGGGTGTGAAGTTCATCGTCAAGTGCGAGTTTCACCGCCCCATCGATACCGATTATCCTGGGTACCTCGACGTGCAGGGCATCCACATCGGGAACGGGAAGCAGCGCTCGAACAACCTGTACGACTACCTGAACCCTTGGGCCATTTCCGAGATCGACGAGCTAGCATGGGAGAAGTGCCTGGCTGGAGAATTCTTCAGTCAGTCGGAGGAGGAGATACCCGTATGGAATCACACTTGCAGTTTGACGATGGCGCCTACGACCGGCTCATGGCGGAGGTGAAGTCGCTAGTCAACGTGGCGGTCGCATCGAAAGGGATGCTGCCCGGCCACCTTCACAACCGGCTGGAGCATTCGGCGAAGACGGCACAGGAAATCCTGCGGGACAAAGTTACCGTAGTGAAGGAGAAAGGAAATGAATAAGAAAACGAAAAACGTGCCGGCCATTAAAGAGAAGAAGGCTGTAGCGATAAAGGCATCCGCGGGAGTTAGGGCGATCGCATCCGTTGACCCCCAGGCGTTGCTGACGCAGGCGATCGACAAGAACCTTCCGATCGAAAGCATGGAACGTCTTCTCGCCATGCGGAGGGAGATGAAGGCGGAGTGGGCGCGAGACCAGTTCTTCACGGCTCTCGCGGGATTCCAGAAGGAATGCCCGATCGTCGCGAAGAAACACAAGGTCATGGATAAGGACAAGGTAACGAAGGCGGTCAAGGGCGAGCGGTATAGTTATGCCGCCATCGAGGATCTAGTGGAGCAGGCGGGGCCATCTCTAGAGCGGTGGGGGTTTTCTTGGACATGTAAGCCCGTCCAGACTGACGGGAAGGTAAAGGCTTCCGTTCATGCCCACCACCGGGACGGTCACGAGGAATTGACCGAGTTCGAGGTCCCTTTCGATCCCGATGCCTACATGAGCGATCCGCAGAAGGCAGCGGCAGCTCTTACATTCGCGACCCGCTACGCCTTCAAGGCTGCATTCGGCATCCAGACTCGGGGCGAGGACAACGATGCTCAACAGGGAGAGGATGGGCCCGGGCGGCGGGAGCCGATCAAGCAACCCCAGCCCCAGACGGGCACTCAGGCGCCCGCCACCGAACAGCAACAACCTCGTTTGGCTCCGAAGAACGATTACGAGAAGTGCATCCATTACCTCGAAGCCACCGAGTACGACAAGGTGACCAAGAATACGATCAAACTTTTCAACCCGAACGAGGTCACTGATTACACCAACCAAGCCAACATCGCTAGGAAGAATCCCGATGAACTAAAGATCGTCCTCAACGACATCATTGCCACCGGCACGAAGCGCCGCGCCGCAGTTAAGGGAGCATGAAATGAGTAACGAACTATCAGTCATGGAGCAGAAGGCCGAGCAAGAGATGTCGGCCATCATGGTGAAGGCATCGGCGTTCGTCGTGAACAACGAGGAGACATACGTCGCCGCCGACCAGATCATCACCGAGGTCCGGGGGAAGGTGAAGATGCTGGAGGTCGAGCTCGGTCCTCCGAAAGAAGCGGCCACGAAAGCATGGAAGGCGATGGTCGCTCTATACAAGAAGTACATCGACGATCCCCTGGAAGCCTGCAAGACCCTCGACCGCAAGCGGTATGCGTGGAAGAGAGCGGAGGATAACCGCCGGGCAGAAGAGGCGGAAGCTATCCGGAGGGCGGAACAGAAACGGATCGCCGATGAAAAGCTCGCGCTGGCCGCTAGGATGGAAGAAGCGGGGATGAAGGAGCAGGCCGCCGCCGTCCTCGATGCTCCTCTCGCTTCCGTCGTGGTGGAGATCCCGAAGGTAGAGAAGCCCGAGGGCCAGGCGCAGATCGAGAACTGGCAGGCCCGGGTGGTCGACGCCGATGCGGTTCCCCGGACGTTCTGTTCACCTGACATGGTGAAGCTGGGCAGGTACGCGAAGTTGATGAAGGGGAAGGCCAGCGTCGCGGGAGTGGTCTTCGAGGACGTGGGGACAGTACGGAGACGCACGGCGTGATCTCCTACAAGCTCCCCGAGGGCTTGGTAGAACAACGGTTCCCGGATGGCGGCCTCTGGTACACGTATCAGGGTCGCTACATCCGGTCAGTATCGAAGATCCTCAATCGGATCTACCCAATGCCTCCCGGCCTCGATCCTTTTTATCTGGAGCGTGGCAAGGCCGTTCACGCCGCAACCGTTCTCATCGACAACGGAACGCTAGATATGGATGCACTCGATCATCGCCTGCTCGCCTTCTGTTCTGCATACCAGACTTTCAGGAGAATGGCGGCCCCGGTGATCGAAGCGAGCGAGCTCGTAGTCATCCATCCCTCATATAGCTACGGGGCTCGGCTGGATCGGGTGTTCCGGTTGCCCGGGCAGGAACGTCTACTCGTCGTCGACATCAAGTGCGGGGCAGGAAAGGAAGATCGTTACTGGCTCCAGGTCGCGGGGTGCGCGGTGGCTCTGGACGATTCGAACGTCGAGAAGTACGACCTGGCGTTACTCAATCTGAATAGCAAAGGAAAACCGAGTCTCACCATCGCAGAAGATCCGGGGTCGTGGGTTAACCGCTGGAGACAGGTACTTGAGGAGGACGTGGTGTGACGACCTGTCCCCGGTGCCATTTCAAATACGACCTATTCGATGTCACGGGTGGCATCCCTCGCAGCACGGGGCGAGGCAGTCAGTGGAACCATATTGTCGGGCACTGCGTCCAGATCGGAGCTGAGACAGGGCAGACGTGGAGGGAGTGCCTTATCGAGACCTGCATCATGGCCGCCACGAAAGGTTACCCGATCAGAACCGGCAAGTGGGGCTACGCCATCCCAAAGGATTACAAACTGATGAACATGGCCGAGGCGAACATCGTGATCAAGCAACTACATGAGAACGCTGATTTCCTTGGCCTAGTGCTGAAGGAGAGTTCAGAGGTACCCATCCATGCTTGACCGGGAAGAGAAACTGGCGATGGCCGTCAAGAAGCACTGGTCCGCTGCGTATGCGGGATTTTGGATGGACAACTTAGCGTGCTTCGTAACCGGGTGCGGCCATCCATCCGAACCGCCCCATCATGTTCGGACGCGTGGAGCCGGTGGTAGCGACGACGCGACAAACCTGATCCCGCTTTGCGTGGAGCATCACCGGCAGATCCACGACATAGGACCGCGGCAATTCATGGCGCGTTATCCAAACACGCGAGGGAAGATCACGCGGGCGCTCGATGCGCCGAGGTGGAGAAAATGAACGGCATACTTCTCGCTGCCTGGCTGATGCTCGGGTGGCTTCCGAATGGCGGACTCGCGGTCTACGACCCGCCGACGCTCATCGATGTCAGCGGAAGTTATCTCGTGGAGCTCGGGGCCGAAGCGAGCTGGGGCCCGGTGTTCGCGGGTGGGTCAATGCAGGTGCCGGTATGGCAGCACGATGGATTCACCTTCTGGCCGTCGCAGCTTGTCAGCACAACGGACATCGGTGTAGAAGTCGGCCCGATCCGCCTAGGATGGCGGCACACATGCGCGCATCCGGTGACGCCCTATCTGGAACGGGTCCAGTGGTACGAGGGCCAGCTCGTGCCGCGATGGGACAGCGCCTATGACTTCATCTATCTGCGGATCGGGGTGAGGAGGACGCGATGAGTGGAACCGACGTTGACGCCGTGACCGCGAGCTACGCGGAGGGCGTGCGGGACGGGAGGAAGCAGGAAGCGGAATGGGTGGCACTCATCACCGTCGACCGGGACATCTGGAAGTCACGCGCCGAGAAGGCCGAGGCCGAGTTGTTCGCTGCTCAGCAAGCTCTCATCACTGAGGGTGTTGCACGTAACAAGGCCGAAGCTGAGGTGAACGACCTGCGCACCGAGCGGGACGACCTGCTGGCGTACTACGAGGTAGGACCACTGGGTGACCGGTGCGCCATCATCGACCGCATCGAAGCGCGACGGGCAGCGGAAGGGAGGAAGGGATGAGTGAAGCATTTGATGATTGTGAAGCGTCCGCCATGGATCAGATGGCACTCGAAGACGTGAACGCCGACCTTCGCCGGGAACTGGCGAAGGCGCAGGCAATACACATCGGAGATGGTGGCGACGGAAAGGATTTGCTTATCAAAACCCTGCGCGAGGAGCTTGCCGCCGTGTCCTTCGACAACGCGGGGCTGCGGGAGGCGCTGAAGTCATCCAACAACTGGGCGAAGATGTTTCTCACCGGTTGCCAAATCCATGAGTCACAGGAGGGTTGTTGCGACGAAGATACAACCCGTGCCGACGCCGCCCTCTCCTCCCACCCCGACGAGATGGTGAAGCGGGTGTGTGAGGCGTTGATAGACGTGAAGCGTGACATGGAGAACTGCGGGTTGTCTTCGACGAGTAAAGGATGGCCCTTCTGTGCCTACTGTTTGCGTCAAGTTACCGGCGAGGAGATCGACTCGCTTCTCGCCTCTCTCGGGGGGAAGGTATGAAGTGCCCCATATGTTCTGGAAAGGGTGCCTATTGCGACTTCTGTGATGGTACCGGGAAAGTTACCAAGAAGCGGTTTGCCTTTGGGATGACGGTACTCAAAAGGTTGGAGATGGTTCGGA
>DATEYD010000177.1:0-28489 GCA_035583445.1 Minisyncoccota bacterium | reverse complement strand
GTCGAATATGCTCGATAAATGCATACAACCCGCCGAAAGGCGGGTTGTGCGTCGTATAGAAAAGATAGACCTCCCGGTAGGGAGGTCGTGGGTACGGGCGGGGATATTTCATTGCCTGCGCCGATGAGTTGGGCAAGGCTCGGCATCACCTCCAAAAGAATGAGGTGGAGTGCGATCCGGGGAGGTTTCGCTGACGGTGCCGGGCGGCCCCGCGTCCCTCCAGCCGAAACCGCACTCCACTGCCACCATTATGCTCCGTATCGGATAACTGTCAAGTTTTGCGTAATTCCTAGGGTTTTCCACACCCCTATTGCAAAACCCGCACATTACGCCCACACTTTTGAGGTACCCGTTCTGAACCCTAGGATTCATGCGGGAAACACAATACAGAAAGGGGGTGCGATGAATTGACCATCAAGAAAACTCAGCTGATCCAGATGTTGGCTGACAAGGTCGGCGCGACCAAGAAGGACGCCGCCGGCTGGCTGGAAGCCTTCACGGAGACCCTGACCGCCCAGTTGCAGAAGGGCGAAAAGATCAACATCACGGGCTTGGGCATCTTTAAGGTAGCCGACCGCAAGGCGCGTGAGGGCCGCAACCCCCGCACCGGTGAGGTTATCCAGATCCCGGCCTCGAAGAAACTCCGCTTCACGGCTTCCAAGGTCCTCAAAGAGGCAGTGATGAACAAGTAAGAGCGTATTAGTTCTAGAGCTAATCAGAAAACCCGCGAATAGCGCGGTTTTCTGTTGACAGAAGGGGCTAGGTAAGATATAAATTACCGACCGACGTCCTCTGAAAAGGTAGGTAGTCCATGCAAGGGCACACCGTACCCCAGACACCGCGCCTCCGGATCGGATGGAACGTGCCTGGCACCATGACGCGGTTGGGGCTCCACATGGGGATGATCCTGGCCTGGTGCCGGTACTTCCCCACGCACCTGCCGGACCTCGTGGTCGCCACATCGGCAGGCGCCATCCTGATGTCCTGCTGCATCACGTTCGATCGCGCGGTCCTGCGCCGTGTGCGCAGGGTCGTGAAGAACCTCAAGCGCGAGCAGATCTACGTGATGTCCAAAGGGCTCGTGAACACCGGCTTCCTCCTCGTGGCCGCTGGCGGCACGCTCGTCATCACCGCGGTATCCGCCGGATCGCTCGGATGGTTCTGGGCGGTCATCGTGCTCGCGCTCGCAGGACTCTACGCCGTCGCCCGTGTTCGCACCTCGCGTCTGTACCACTGGCCGGCCAGGCTCCTCATCGTAGCTGTCGCAGGCGTCGCCGCATGGCGTGTCAGCTACGGGCTTCCGTCGGCCATCCTGTTCTGCGCGGGACTCTTCATGTTCGAGCTTCTGCTTGAGCGGTCGCTGGGCGTGTTCCTCAAGGAGGTCGGCTCTCCCTTCGACAACACGCCGCTGCGGAAGCTGCTCCTGGACCAAGACGTGCCGCGGATGGCGTTCCTGGCGAAGACCGAGCTCCGCATCCTCGCCGCCGACGTCGAGGGACCCGGGCCAATCTGGTACAGCAACCACGAACCCCTCATGTGCGATCCGCAGAACCCGGAGCACGGCGAGCAGTTCGTCGACGGCATCCTCGGGTCGTCCGCGCTGCCGGGACGATTCCCGCTCCGTCGGCTGCGCAGCAAGACGCCGCGGGACGGCGAGGTCTGGACGGATTTCCCTATCGAGGAGTTCAAGGGCGTCGCGGACATCGTGTTCCGCTTCGACTACTGGAGTCCGCTCCAGCCTGGTCCCTCGCCGAAGCACTGGCTCGCGGACCTGTTCCAGAGCTTCGACGTGATGCGCGACCACAACACCCAGGAGAAGATGGAGAAGTACGAGCTGCAGCGGCATGAGGACCCGTCGCTCCCGCGCGTCATCCCCATCCGTGCCAGTAAGCGGCTCGCCGCGCAGATTCCCGAGCTTGCGGTCTACAGCTTCAAACCCGGACAACTCGCGCGGTCCATCATGCTTGGCATGCGCATCATCCGCGAGAACCGCGACCTGATCCGCCGCGAACTTGGCATCCCGAACGGAGATGTCGTGTCCTGACCCCTGCTCCCTGGCATCGTCGCCGGGGAGTCTTTCTTTATGAGCGGGATAGGGGAATTGAACCCCTCTCTCCACCATGGAAGGGTGGCGTAATACCGCTATACCAATCCCGCATGACTCCCTCAGTCGGGTCGCTGGGAATCGAACCCAGTCATCGTGCACCCAAAGCACGCGTACTACCGGTATACGACGACCCGTTGAATTTTCAAAATCTCACCTGTGGCCCCGGGAGGAATCGAACCTCCATCAGCGGCTTAGAAGTCCGCGGTTCTATCCATTGAACTACAGGGCCGAATATATTTTAGCACATTTTTGTATCCGATGCAAAGCTCTGGAGGTGCTGCGGGTTATCAACCGTTGCCAATGCCAGTATACGCCCCTATGCTTGACGGTATGTTGAAGTATTGGCAGCGGATAGACGAGGGCAAACCCGCGCACGAGGTCGCGGGCATCCGCCTGGACGCGTGGGTGATCGCGCAGAACCCGAGCATCCGCGAACTCGACGAGCTCGTGCAGATGGATGGATTGAAGCGCGACCTCCTGCAGGACGCATTGGACCCCAATGAAGTCCCCCGCGTGCAGGACGAGGACGGCATCGTCTACTTCTTCCTACGCGCGCCCAGCGGCCAGGGCGAGGCCATGCTGACCGTGCCGCTCCTCATCGCGCTGTCATCGACCTTCGTCGTGTCTATTTCCCGGATGCCATTCACCTGGCTCGAGCAGTTCCATGCCGAAGGGCACTACACCACGAATTGGCGCAGCCAGCTAGTGTGGCGGATCCTCCTGGCGCTCAATGCGCGGTATCAAGCAGCGATCACGGATCTCTCCCGGCGGGTGCGATGGAACATCGAGACCGGCCACGTGATCAAGAACGAGGACATCCTCCGCCTGATCACGTACGAGGCGGCACTCAACGACCTCTTGGCCGCAGTGATGCCCATGCAGACGATGATGGCGAACATCGCGTCCGGGAAGTACATCAAGACGTATCCCGAGGACAAGGACCTCATGGAAGACGTGCAACTCGGCGTCACTCAAGTGGTCGGGGCCGCGCAGTCCCAGTTGAAGACGACGATCAACATGCGCGAAGCGTACTCCGTGATCGCAACGAACAACCTGAACCGCATCATCAAGTTCCTGACGCTCGCGACCGTCGCGCTGACCGTGCCGATGGTCGTGTCGGGTCTGTACGGCATGAACGTGCGTTTGCCCTTCGGTGAGCATCCCGCTGCATTCTTCATCATCCTCGGCAGCGCTGCAGCGTTCGTCGTTGCTGCGCTGATGTATCTATGGCATAAGAAACTTCTGTGAACGGAGACCTTACATTCGCCCGGTGGTCGGCCGAGGATATTGCGCGTTTTGCCACCGACGCGGTCGCCGCCAAAGAGGCGGCACTTTTGGCGATCCAGGAACTTCCGCACGACCGACGGACGTTCGTGAATACGATCGTGGCGATCGACCAGGCGGACGAGCCGTTCGCCGATCTCGATCAGACGCTGCAGCTCCTGATGAACGTGCACCCGGATGCAGCGATTCGCACCGCGGCGCAGGAGGCGACCGCGCGCATGAGCGAGGAGAACATCCGCATGGAACACAACCGTGCGCTCTACGATGCCGTCGTCACATGGGAGCGGGCCGGAGAACACGAACGGCTCAAGGGTCCGGACCGGCATTTGGCGGATACGATCCTCCGGGACTTCCGCCGCATGGGGTTTGGCCTTGATGGCACGGCGTTCGATGAATTGAAACGGAACCGTACGGAGCTTCGGAGAATCCGCGATGCCTTCGAGAAAGTGATCAATGAATGGGAAGACGGCATCGAGGTGACCGAACAGCAATTGGATGGCCTTCCCGCGTCGTATCGGGACCGTTTGACGCGAACGGCCAGCGGTAACTATTGGATCTCGCTCCAATACCCGGAGCTCCATCCATTCCTCAGAATGGCACATGATGATGCGGCGCGGCGAGCGCTCGCGACCAAGAACCTACGCAAGGGCGGGGAAGAGAATCTCCAACGACTCGCCGACATGATCCGCCTGCGGCAGCGCAACGCTGCCCTCTTAGGATATCCGACGCATGCCGATTATGTCGCTGAACCGCGCATGGCGAAGACGGGAACCGTAGCAACGACGTTCATACGGGATCTGATTGCATCTCTGACCGATGCGTCGCGCGAGGAAATGCGCGATCTCATTGATACGAAGAAGCGATTACGGAAACTTGATCGTCCGGCGCCGATTGGATTCCACGAGATCGCGTACTGGTCGGAACGCATGCGACAGGAGCGGTACACATTCGATGCGGAGACGGTCCGTTCGTACTTTCCGCTCGACCGGGTACTGCAGGGTATGATGTCGCTATACGAAGAACTCTTCAGTCTGCGATTCACCGCTCGAGATTCGACGGCGTGGCATCCGGATGCACAGGTCTTTGCCATGACTGACCGTGCGAGCGGAGATGTGTTCGGGACATTCATCCTCGACCTGTATCCGCGTGCAAGCAAATACGGACATGCCGCGGTCTTTCCGATCCGATTGAGCCGGCACGATCCTGTGGCCGCGCTCGTGTGTAACTTCCCGCGATCGACGGAGACACATCCGTCGTTCATCTCCCACGATGAGGTGGAGACCCTGTTCCACGAGTTCGGGCATCTCATCCATGCGCTTGTCTCGTCACGCGCGCCGTATGCATCTCAGAACGGCATGGCGGTATCGCTCGACTTCGTCGAAACACCGAGTCAGATGCTTGAAGAATGGACGTGGCATCCCGAGGTACTGCGACGCATCTCCGCACATCGGGACACGGGCGAACCGATACCGGACGACCTGATCAAGAAGATGCTCGCCGCCCGACACCACATGGACGCCAACTACTTCATGGCGCAAGCAGTATTGGCGCTCTATGACCTGCGGATGCACGGCCAGCCGATCCATGTCACGGTTACCGCAGAAGATATCGCGCGCTGGTTCCGAGAGATGGAGCTCCAATATCGCGCGATCGATATGCCTGATGACGCAATTCAAGCTGCGGGGTGGTGGCACCTCGCTGGCTACGATGCGGGATATTACGGCTACCTCTGGAGCAAGGTGTATGCGCTTGACCTCTTCACGCGCTTCGCGAGTAATCCATTGGACGCGTCGATCGGCGCACAGTACCGGGCGACCGTGCTTGAACAAGGCGCCTCGAAGCCAGAGACGGAGCTCATCCGTTCCTTCCTCGGACGGGAGGGCTCGGACGCCGCGTTCATAGCCGCACTCGGCATCTCTGGAAAGCGCTGATATACTGGGGCATGGTTCTTGCTATCTCATTCGTCGTCGCATACATCACCGCAGCAGTCGAGTGGTTCTTGAAGCACGATACCTACACGGCAATCTCGTTTGCCGTGGTGATACCGCTCACCCTCCTCATTCCGCGGCTTTTGTACCGACTCGGGACCGTAAAGCGTCCCTGGCGTGAGTACGTGCAGCGAATCGGCCTGTATATCGTGCTCCTCAACGCGGCCGGGACCGGCTATTTCCATACGAACGCTCCCCAATATCAGTATGACCGACTACTGCACTTCGCAGCAGTATTCTGGTGCGTCCCGTTGGTCATCATGTTCGCGATGGTCATCAGCGGGAGATTGCCGAAGACCCGTACCGCGATCCTCTACGCGTGCATCGTCCTATTTGTCGGCATCTTCCTGTGGGAAGGCTGGCAATATTTCAGCGACCATGTGTTCCGGAGCCGATCGTTCTACGATGCGCGGCAGGCGATAAACCGTGATTTCATCGAAGACGTCGTCTTCGGGATCCTCGGGATCTTCGCGTCCATTCCCTATATCCGCCGCAGGATGCCCACGTACCGGTCATACCTCCGCGCATGAACCTCATCGGGAACGAAGGCTTTGACGATTTCGCGCTCCTGGACTCAGGAGAGAGCTATCGATTGGAACGATGGGGTCCGTACATCCTTACCCGACCCGATCCGCAGGCGATCTGGCAGCGCACGACGCCTACGGCGTGGGACCGCGCGGACGCGGTGTTCACGAATGACGCGTGGGACATGAAGAAGGACCTCCCGGACCACTGGGACCTCTCGTTCAAGGATATGCGGTTGCGCGCGCGGCCGATGAATTTCAAACATACGGGCATCTTTCCGGAGCAGGCGTCGAATTGGACCTGGATGAGCAGTCTGTGTGCCGGCATCAAGCGTCCGCGCGTGCTCAACCTGTTCGCGTACACCGGGGCCGCGTCCGTATGGCTCACGCTGCGGGGCGCTTTCGTCACCCATGTCGACGCATCCCGTCCGGCGATCGGCTGGGCCAAGGACAACCAGGAGCTCAACGATCTCGCCCCCGACTCCATCCGATGGATGCTGGAGGATGCGGTGAAGTTCGTCCGCAACGAGGTGAAACGGGGGACGCAGTACGAGGGGATCGTGATGGACCCTCCCGCGTTCGGCCACGGACCGACCGGTAGCGTCTGGAAGTTCAATGAGCAGATGCCCCGATTGATCGCCGATTGCGTATCGCTCCTCTCTCCCGATGCCCGGTTCCTCCTGGTGAACGCCTATGCGACCAACAGCTCGGATCTCGCGCTCCTGAATCTCCTTGAGGATGCGATGCATGGTCGGAAGGGGACGATCGAATCAGGCCAGTTATGCCTGCAGCAGGAGAGCAAACGCCTGGTCTCAACGGGGATTTTCACGCGTTGGTGTCGATAAACGGCTGCGGACGGGGTATACTCATCGCATGCGTCGACTCCTATTCATCCTCTTCGGTATCGCGGTCGCGGTGCTGGTCGGATTCATCATCTTTTCCCGTCCGGCCGTGTCACCCAACGGCGACGTGACACCGGTCGTCGTTCCTTGAAGGGGCGGCGGTTCGATGGTATAATCCCATCTGCTCCCGTAAAGACGGGGCCTATGGTGAAATGGGATCACAGCGCCCTGTGGAGGCGCGGTCGAGGGATCGAAACCCTCTAGGCCCCCAGTTATGAACATGCGAGTGCACACGCCATGGTACAGTGACACGCAATGGACGATGACGCTAAATTCGTGGGGTTCTGGGTAGCAGTCTTCGGATCGGCGATCGGCTTTTGGACGATCGTCGTCCGCTGGGTTTGGCACACCATCGCATAACCATGGAAGAGAAGCCGCAGCACCCATATCGATTCGGAGATTTCGAGGAATTCGAACAACGTCCAGAGCTGGCCACTCCGGATGATCTGAACAATTTGCATCTCTGGTTGCCCCGTTCGGGGTACCGAGCTTTCTTTGAGCGTGGTGATATGTTCGACGAGAACATACCTGGACTGCGACAAGGAAAAACGATACGGGAGTTCTTCGACGATGTCGAAGCCACGGTGCGTGAACTTCCCGCCGAAGAGCGTGAGAACATCGAACGGCTGGATGCTCAACGTACGGCAACAGACGTCGGAATCGACGAACATCACTGTCTCACGACAGAATTGAATCGCGTCTTGGTACCCCTCTATCGCGCTCTTCGCGCCAAGGGGTATTCGCATCGCGACCTGGTCACCTGATAGGGAAGCGGTCGTATCTCAACCCTCGCCGCATAGGGCGATCTGCGCGAGCAAACAACGCGAGGATTGCTCTTTCTCTCGCCGCAGCGACAGCAGGATCACACGGAACTACTCCAACCGGCCGTTCATCTTCTGAACCATCAAATGCCTCCGTGCAGGGAATAGTAAACAACATAATGAATAGTAACGCAAGAATGACGCGGCGCTCTTCAATTACCACGGAATACGTGGTAATTTGAGATCCATGGAACACGCCAGGATCCGGAGGCGATTCAAGGAGTTCATGCAATCCCATGACCACCAATGGGTGGCGTCTTCGTCGCTGCTCCCGGACGACCCGTCGGTGCTGTTCACCACGGCAGGCATGCAGCAGTTCAAGAAGTACTACACCGAACCGTCGCTCGCGCCCGGGAAGAACGTCGCATCGATCCAGAAATGCGTGCGTACCTCGGACATCGATGAGGTGGGCGACACAAGCCACCTCACGTTCTTCGAGATGCTGGGCAATTTCTCGTTCGGGGGCTATTTCAAGGAGGAGGCCATCACGCTCACGCACGAGTTCATCACCCGTGAGATGGGGCTGACCATCGATTACGTTTCCGTGTTCGGGGGCGAAGGCGAGGTGCCCGCAGATCACGATTCGAAGAAAATCTGGGAGACGTTGGACCCGACCATCGAAGTACGCTCATCCGGACGCGCGGATAATTTCTGGGGACCGACCGGAGCCGAAGGCCCGTGCGGGCCGACCACCGAGGTGTACGTCGACGGACTCGAGATCTGGAACGTGGTGTTCAACCAGTACTACCAGGAGAAGGACGGGTCGCTCCGGTCGCTCGAGGTGCCTGGCATCGACACCGGCATGGGCATGGAGCGTTTGGCGATGGTCGCCCAGCACGTGCCCACCGTATTCGACACCGATCTCTTCGCGCCGATCATGCATCTGCTGCCCGAATCGCTCGACGAGCGGATCCGCCGCATCGTGGCGGACCATGCCCGCGCGGTCGCGTTCCTGATCGCCGACGGCGTGCGGCCCTCGAACAAGGAGCAGGGATACGTGCTGCGCCGCTTCCTGCGGCGGATGATCGTGCACCTGTCGGGGACCGGCATCGACATGTCCGCGCCCCTGGCGAAGGTCATCGAATTGTACGGAAACACGTACCATCTGAACGGTGATGAGATCCTACATGTCGCGAAGGCCGAAGCGGAGAAGTTCGACCGCACGCTCCATCAGGGGATTCGAGAGCTTGCGAAACTCGAGTCGATCGATGCGGCCAATGCGTTCCGACTCTATGAATCGTTCGGGTTGCCGTACGAGCTCATCAAGGACCTCGGCGGTGCAAAGGCTGACGGATTGAGCCGTGACGCGTTCGACGAGAAATTCAAGGAGCACCAGGAGAAGTCACGCGCCGGCGTTGAGAAGAAGTTCGGTGGGCACGGGCTTATCTTCGACACGGGCGAATTGAAAGCGGCAAATGCCGATGAATTACAGAAGGTGACCCGCCTGCACACCGCGACCCATCTCCTGCATGCCGCTCTTCGGAAGGTGCTCGGTGATGCGGTCGGGCAGGCTGGTTCGGACATCACCGTCGAACGCACCCGTTTCGACTTCACCTTCCCCCGGAAGCTCACGCCCGAAGAGATCGCAGCCATTCAGGAGGTCGTGAACGACGCCATCGCCCGGGACCTGCCGGTGAACAAGGCGGTCATGGCGAAAGATGAGGCAGAACGGACCGGTGCCCTGTTCTTCTTCAAGGAAAAATATCCCGATCCCGTCAACGTCTACTACACCGGCGACGACATGCTCAGTGCATTCTCCAAGGAATTCTGCGGTGGACCGCATGTGCAACATACGGGTGAGATCGGCACATTCCGTATCATCAAAGAAGAAGCGGTAGGAGCGGGTGTCCGCCGCATTCGGGCGATTGTCGAATGAACAACACATACAACCATCGGGAACACTACATCCGCGATATCTCAATCCTGATCGTAAGCATCGGGATTGCGGTCGTCGTAAAGAACACCGGCGCGCTCAACTGGCTGCTTGAGCACGCCGAACGGATTCCGTACCTCGCCTCGTTCGTGGTCGGGATGTTCTTCACATCGTTTCTGACCGTCGTGCCGGCGACCGTCGCCATCGCGGAGCTTGCACGGGGAGGGACGCCGATCCTCCAGCTGGCGCTCATCGGTGGTATGGGTGCGATGGTTGCTGATTTCATACTCTACATCATCCTGCGCGAGGCAGTTGCCGAACCGCTACTGGTCTTGGTGCAGGCGGGGAGCAGCGACCGGCTCAAACGGTACATCCGTAAAGGGAAACATCGGTTGATGGGCACCCTTCTGGGGGCTGTCATCATTGCCTCGCCATTACCGGATGAGGTTGGACTCGTGCTAATGGGACTGGCGAAGGCACGCTGGTACACGACTGTCCTCCTCACGTATTGCTTGAACGCTGTTGGTATCGCCATCGTAGCAACCGCCGTACGAGCCATCCTATGAGTATTACCTCCCGATTCATCGTTATCTGCGAGCGGGCGTTCACGGCTGCGGGGACGAACAACCTCAGCTTGATCAACATCTTCACGCAGATCAATGCGAACCAATTCCCGTTCGTGCATCCGCAGTTCGCGGTCGTTGTTAATTTTGATACTACCGAAACCGGTGCGCACACGCTCCGCATCCGCGTGACCGGACCCGATAGGAACCAGGTCGCGCAGTCCGATCTGCCCGTGACGACGCATGCGAACAACTGGCAAGTCATCGCGAATTACGAGCACTTCACGTTCGCTGCCCCGGGCACGTATACGTTCGCGGTTGAGATGGAAGGAGTAGCGCTCGGTGAGCGTTCGCTGCAGGTCGTCAAAGTCGGCGACGCACGGAAGACCGCCGTCGCCTGATACCTATGAAACACGTATCACTCGCATTATTCATCCTTGCCGCACTGATCAGTCCGGTAGCCGTGCACGCGCAGGATGTGCAGCCGGATATCCTCTTCTTCTACTCCGAATCATGTCCGCACTGCCGTGCGGAGCAGGATTTCTTGGACGATCTCGAGGACAGATATCCGAATGCGGACATCGAACGCTATCCCATCCATGAGACCGCTAGTCAAGAGCTCCTGGTGCAGCTGCTCAGTGAATATGGCGAGACGAGATATCTTGGCGTCGTCCCGATCACGATCATCGGCGATCAGGTGATCGTCGGGTTCGACAACGCACAAGGCATCGGCGCCATCATCGAAGCGGCGATCATGGACGACACACCGCCTGCCGACGCGTCGCCTCCGTCGCCCCCCATCATCGGTGGCCTCGATCTGAGCCGGTATTCGTTGCCGGTCGTTGCAGTCATCCTTGGGCTGTTGGATGGCTTCAACGTGTGCTCATTGGGCGCGTTGGCGCTGATCCTTGGGCTGGTGCTCGTGCTGCGGGATCGACGACGCATCCTTCTCTTGGGCGGCTCATTCATTCTTACGACTGCCGTCCTCTACGGGGTGCTCATCGTGCTGTGGTATCGGGCATTCGCATGGTTCTCAGGGTTCACCGGTGCGCTGGAGTTCCTGATCGGAGCCGTGGCGCTCACGGGCGGCATCTATTTCCTGTACCAGTATCGGCGATTCCGCCGGTGCGGTCCGACCTGCGAATTTTCGGGTGGGCGCGTCGTGCGCCGTGCGACATCGCTCGTGCAGAATATGCTTGCGGGCAAGGCAAGCCTTGTCTCTGCCGCCGCAGCGGTCTTGCTGTTCGCTGCAGTCATCACGATCGTCGAATTCCCTTGTTCAGCTGCCGTGCCGGTCGTGTTCGCCGGCATGCTTGCGGATTCCGGAATGAGCACGCTCGCCCAACTTGGATTGATCGGGCTGTTCGTCCTCTTCTATCTGTTGGACGAGCTGATCGTCTTCGGCATCGCCGTTTCCCGTATGCGGCTCTGGCTGTCATCTCCGAACGTGACCGTGTGGGCGCTGCTTGTCGAGGGTCTTCTCCTGGCCGGGTTGGGAGTATGGTACCTCGCGACGTTCTTCCGCTAATGCCTACGATACACGGATTCTGGGACACATTACCGAAGCCGTTCTTTGTGCTTGCGCCGATGGCGGACGTCACAGACATGTCGTTCCGTACCGTCGTGACATCGTGCGGCCGCCCCGACGTCTTCTATACCGAATTCGTCTCTGCACATGGTCTGCAATCGCCGGGTCGCGAGCGTCTCCTCAAGGATCTCGCCATTGCGCCGACCGACCATCCCATTGTCGTGCAGTTCTTCGGGACCGAGGCCGAACATCTTCAGGCAGCGGGGATACTCGCGCGCGAGCGAGGGTTCGACGGCGTGGACATCAACCTTGGGTGCCCTGACCGGGGGGTCATGAAGCAGGGCGCGGGCATCGCGATGGCGAAGACGCCGGAGAAAGTGCCTGAGTTGGTCGCAGCGCTTCGCGACGGCTTTCGGGGTCCGGTGGCCGTGAAGACGCGCCTCGGGCTCTATACGACCGAAGAAATGGAAACATGGATCCCCGCGATCATTGCCGCGAAGCCGGACGTGCTGGTGGTCCACGGACGCACGATGAAGGAAGCGAGCAAGGTTTCCGCACACTGGGACCTCATCGGTCGCTGTGCCGCCATGGCGCACGACGCGGGCGTGCTCTGCATCGGAAACGGCGACGTCATGAGCCGCGTGCAGGGCGAAAAGCTTGCGACGCGATGGGGTGTCGATGGCCTGATGGTCGGACGCGGCATTTACCAGAACCCGTGGATCTTCGGACCTGATGCGGAACGCGAGCATCAGCCCCAGGAACGCCTCGCGCTCCTACTGCGCCACGCACAGCTTTGGCAGAAGCAGTGGGAGGGAATGAAGCCATTCGATCTGATGAAGAAATTCGCGAAGGCATACATATCCGGGTGGCCAGGGGCAGCTGGCCTTCGTGCGCGATTCATGGCGTGTCGGAACATCGGCGAACTGCGCGCCATCATCGAACAGGCAGAAAAAGAGACGCCCGCTGATTAGGCGGGCGCATGCTCAGTTCCTGGTGAGCTTCTCGCTGGGGAGGGCCCGAGCGAGCTGTTCAATGGCGATCACCGAGTTCATCTGGCCCGGGCCGAGGCCCAGGCGCTCGAGCGGAAGGACGTCACGGGAGAGGCGAATCAGGAGATCCTCATCGATATAGGTCGGCACCTTGCCGGCGAGGGCAAAGCCGACCGTATCGAATGCGAACATCGATTCCTCCCACGTCCGGTCGCCGTGACGAAAGCGGGTCGCGAAGCAGAGGATTTCCGGCGTAGCACCGGTCGTGATGCACCCGCCTTCGATCGTCACCCCGGCTACTCGGAGAATCCGGGCGGCCATCTCGTGCATGATGAGCGGTTCGCCTGGTTCTTTGAAGATGCGGTTCAAGATCGCGGCCTCTTCGTCGTCCATCTGGATGACGATGTACCGCGGACCTTCCGTTTCATGGAGCACGACCCCGATCACCTCGCCCGTCGTGTCATGGTCGAACGAGATCGGAGCAATGTGCATGGTCTCGTTGCCGATGCACTCCTTGGGATCCAGATGGTACTTCACGAAGCCGAGGACCGAAAGGGCGATTTCCTTCATGACACACCTTCCGTACGACGGAGCGCTGCGAACGCTCGGTCATCGATCATCTGCTGTATGCCATGGATAGTATGCGTAGATTATTACGAGTATGTCAAATCGCGGCATGTGGTCAGGGATCGGGCGAACGAACGACAGACGGAACACACGATGCTATGCTGGCGCCATGCCGACGACACCTGCATTCCGTGCCGCATACCGGGCACTGAACCCCCGCCAAAAGGCAGCGGTGGACACGCTCGACGGTCCGGTCATGGTGGTCGCGGGGCCGGGCACCGGGAAAACCCAGGTGCTCACGCTCCGGATCGCCAACATCCTCGTAGAGACGGACACGCCGCCGGAAGCAGTTTTAGCGCTGACCTTCACGGAAAAGGCGGCATTTACGATGCGGGAGCGCCTCGCCGGATTGATCGGACCAACGGCGTACCGCGTGCGGATCGCGACGTTCCATGCGTTTGCGAACGAGATCATCCATAGCGAACCGGATCGCTTCCCGCGCCTGATCGGAGGCGCGAACATCACGGAGCCCGATCAGCTCGGCCTCATCGAGCGCATCATGGAACGCGAGGACATCCAAGTATTGCGGCCGACCGGCCGCCCTGAGGCATACGTGAAGGCAGTCTTGGGTGCGATCGGTGATCTGAAGGGGAAGGCGATGGGCTGCAGCGCATTCGAGATGATGGCGAAGAAGAACGAAGCCGAGCTGCGAGCGCGGGACGATGTGTATGATGCGAACGGTACGATCAGGGCATCCTGGCATGACGCGGTCCGCGATGCGCAGAAGCACGCCGAGCTCGTCCGCATCTGGAAGGCCTACGAGCGGGAACTGACCCGTTCGAACCGCTACGATTTCGCCGACATGCTGATGGAGGTCGTCCGTGCGCTTGAAAACGATGCGGGCTTCCGCGCGAAGCTGCAGGAGAAATACCTCTCCATTCTGGTTGATGAACATCAGGACACGAACCGCGCGCAGAACCGTATCGTCCAGCTCATCGCAGATCCGGAAAAACCGAATGTCTTCGTGGTCGGGGACGTCCAACAGGCCATCTTCCGTTTCCAAGGCGCGAGTCCAGAGAACTTCAGGGATTTCACCCACCGGTATCCCCGCACCACGGTCATCCAACTGGCATCCAGCTACCGGTCCTCGCAGTCCATCCTCGATGCCGCCGCGGCTATCAGTCCTGCGCAAGGCCATTTGACGGCCGTATCGCGCCGTACGCGGAAGCCGGTCACGACGTATGCCTGTTCGTCGCCAGATATGCAGGCGTGGTCAGTCGCGCGCATGATCCGCAGGTACATTGATCGGGGTACGGAACCGGGCAATATCGCCGTGCTGTATCGCACGAATGCCGAGGCATTCGCGGTCGCCGAAGCATTGGAACGCAACGGGGTGCCCTTCGCGGTGCGGTCCGATGATGACGTCCTGGAGGACCGCACCATCCGCAAGCTTCTCACGGTCGCCCGAGCGGCCGCACGCATGCCTGATCCCGGACCGCTGGTCGAAGCGCTGCATATGGATCTGTTGGGGCTCTCGCCGCTCGATGCACATAAGATCGCCGCCCTGCGGAATGCGAACGCATGGGATGTGATCCGCACGCCGTCGAGCGTGGATGCGCTCCGTCTTGAAGACCCTGAGCGCGTTACGGCGGTCTACGCGATGTTCCGCGATCTCGCGCGCATCATGCAGAATGCGAGCGCACCCTACGCGCTCCAGGAAGCGATGCGGCAGACCGGGTTTCTCGCCTATGCGATGAAACTGCCGGATGGGGATCGCGTCCTCGCCAAGGCGCACGCGCTGTTCGACCTCGTCCGTGCGCACATGGTGACGGATAAGCGACTGACCTTCCCGATGTTCCTCGACGCGCTCGATCGGCTCGAGACGCATCGGAGCGATTTGAAGGTTGAGCTCTGGGGTGCGCCCGATGCGGTGCAGCTCATGACCGTGCACCGAGCGAAAGGCCTTGAGTTCGACGTCGTCTTCATCATCAACGCGGTGCAGGGGCATTGGGACGGCGCCACGCGTGGCGTTCGCATCCGGCTTCCTGCGCCGTTGCAGGAAGCAACGGACGCGCTTGCCGACGAGGATGACGCGCGCCGTCTCTTCTACGTGGCGCTCACCCGGGCGCGCACGGACGCCATCGTGACCTGGCCGCGACGGGCGGAGGACGGCCGCGAACTCTTGCCCAGCGCGTTCGTGCTGACGATTCCCGATCGTCTGCGCACCGAAGGCACCGTCCCGCTCCTGGAGAAGGAATATCTGAAGCAGCGCGATACCCGGCTGCTTCCGGCAGCGCGCGTCGCGCCGATGAAGCAGCGATCATATCTTCGTGCGCTGTTCGACGAGCGGGGGATGACCGTGACCGCATTGAACAACTATCTCTCATGCCCGTGGCGGTACTTCTTCCTGAACCTCGTACGGATCCCTGAAGCGCCGAGTGTCATGGGGGAGTACGGATCAGCCACGCATGCGGCGTTGAAGCAGTACTTCGACCGTGTAGCGTCCGGCGACTCAGGCGGGGTCGCGATGCTCCTCGCGGCGTTCCGTCGCGCGATCCGTCGCGCGCCGCTCGCGGAACGTGACATCGCCCGCATCACGAGCGAAGGGGAAACAGCGCTCGCCGGTTGGTACCGCGCGTGGAAAGGGACATGGCACACGAACGTGCGCACGGAAGTCGACATCTCGGACGGTGTCATCATCGAGGGCATCCGATTGCGGGGAAAACTGGACAAAGTCGAGTTCCTCGAAGGCATGCCCTCCGGAACCGCGACCATTGCGGTGGTGGACTACAAGACGAAGGAGCCGACGAGCCGCAATGCGATCCAAGGGAATACGAAGAGCTCCACGGGCGATGAATGGCGGCAGCTCGTGTTCTACCGGCTTCTCATGGACCACTGGCGCGACGGACAGTGGCGCATGGTGCGGGGCGAGATCGACTTCTTGAAGCCGAATGCGTCGGGACGATACAAGAAGGAGGCGTTTGAGATCACGTCGTCGGACGTTCGCGCCCTGACCGAACAGGTGTGTGCAGTTGCCGGGCATATCCGCGCAATGGATTTCTGGAACGAGCGATGCGGCGATCGGGAATGCCGGTACTGCCGGCTCCGCGACCTCATGGAATAAAAAGAGGCCCCCGACGCCACGGTGGCGTGCGGGGGACCTCGGACGACTAGCGCTTCGCCTTGTGCAGGCGCTGCGCCTTGCGCCGGTTGGAACGGCCGCGGCAGGCGACGGGCCGGTGCCGGTCGCCCTTCTTGGGCTGGAACACCGGGTTCTGCGACTCCATCCGCGGCGCGAGGAGCGAGCTGCGGAGCGTGCTCGCCCTGGCCGGGGCGAAGAAGCGGCTGACCGCGGTGCTGTGCGCGGAGGGCTTCGCGACCGAGTTGGTCATGGCGGCGGCGGGGGTGCGGTGCCCGGTGAAGAACCGAGCCACCTTCTGGAACATGCCCTTCACTGCTTCCTCCTTCTGCGAATGCCGCCGAACAGGGCGGCGCCAATGACGACGTTGGTCTTGGCCCACACCACGAGGATCGCGATGAGGACCATCGCGGCATCGATGATGTCGAGGCCGTGTACGTCAGTCCGGGTGACGCACCAAGTACTCGGCGCGCTCCGCCTCGCACAGACCGACGAGGTCCTTGCGGACCTGCAGGTCCTTCTTCCAGGACCGCGCGAGCGCGCGGCCAGCAATGAACGCGGCGGCGCCGATCGCGATCACGACGAGCCCGCCGGGCACGACGGTAGCGATGCTGCCCAGGGCGATCTTCTGCTTGTCGTCCATAAACCCTCCTGAATTGACGATGGACAGAACCATTATACCCGTTTATGTATGTTTTGTCAAATGTTCATATCATGCTGTTCCCAGGACGCCCTGAGACGGATATACTTGGGGGTGCGATGAAAATCATCACCGTTCTCAAGGACGACAGTCCGGACGAGATATTGGAGCTGTTCCGTGAGGCACCAGCGGGGGAGGTCATTTTTGTGCTCCCCAAGAAATGCAAGGCATTCAGCGCTCCCGCGCATTTTGCCGCGATCGCCTCAGAAGCGAGCGCGACAGGGAAAGTGGTCAGTGTGATGGCGGCGGACACCGCTATGGCGAAGCTCGCGTCCGACAGTGGCATCCTGGTCATGTCCGCTGAGAAACCGAAACGCGGAAGGCCGTCGGCGAAACTCGCCGCACAGCCGCCACCCGCGGATGAGGACGTCCAAGACTTCAGCGACGATGCGTTTCAGGATGATGTCGTGGTCCCCTCCGATGAACGGATGAACGTGGTAGGCATCGATGAGAAGAGCGAAGAGAGCGAAGAGGTGGCGCGCGCGGGCATGCATGTCGAAGGGGAAGGCGGTGCCGATGTCGATGAGAACGCCGATGGGATCCCTGATAAGCTTACCGAAGAAAAGGCGGAGGAGCTGGTCACCGACGACGACGCTGGATTTATCGCCAGCGGCGTTCAAGCATCACATGCCGCGCTTGCTGCCGCGATGGACGGGATGTTGAAGGTGACGCGCCGCCAGGTGAAGGTGCCTGTCCCGAAACCAAATGCGACCGATGTGCCGGTCCACGTTGGCACGGATGAGCTCATCGCTTCCAATGCGCCCGATGATTACATCGACAAGGTATGGCGCGATCGCACCCAATCGAAAGCAGACCCGGTGATCATGACTCGTCCCCCGACCAAGCAGCGCCTCGGTCCACGGCTGGGCGGGCACATGCCCCGGTCGGTCGTCATCGGCCTTCTGATCCTCGCAGCCGTCCTCCTCGGCGTCGGCGTGTACACGGTCACGGGTTCGAGCACGATCGTGATCGTCCCTACCTCGTCGGCGATCGACGTCTCGTTGACGGTCCAAGCCTCGGACGTCTTCGGTTCGGTCGACCCTGAATTCCTGAAGCTTCCCGGCCAGCGGTTCTCCATCGAAGGGAGCGCGAGCGCGACAGAGGCTGCGACGGGGAGTCGTGATGTCGCATCGAAGGCACGAGGCACGATCACCGTCACGAACGAATATTCCACGGCTCCACAGACGCTCATCGCCACCACGCGATTCGTGGACGAGGATGGGCATGTCTTCCGCACCCTGCAGTCCGTGACGGTTCCTGGCAGCACCGAGAAGGGTGGGAAGATCGTTGCAGGGACGATCGACATCGGCGTCATCGCCGACAAGCCGGGAGCCGAATACAATGCCGAGCCGGGCACATTCATCATCGCCGCGTTCAAGGAGCGAAATGACACGGAGCGCATGCAGAAGCTCTACGGCGTGTCGACCGCGGCCATGACTGGTGGTGCGAACGGTCCGTCGGCGGTGGTCACGCAGGAGAACTACGATGTGGCGGTCGCCGCGGCCCAGGCCGCGGTCCAACAGAAGGTGAAGGAAGCGCTGAGCGCCCAGGCGCCCGGCATGCGGGTATTGGACGAGCAAGGTCTTACCTGGAACCCGCTGACGGTCTCAGCCCGTCCGGATGATGCGGCTACCGATGTCACGGTTACCGCCGATGGCACGCTGACCACCATCGCATTCCGCCAGTCTGATCTCGACGACCTCATCCAGCGCGCGGTCATGCAGCAGCAGCGGGTGGTCGTCGTCCCTGAACAGATGACGATCGAGGTGTCCAATGCCCTCTTCGATGCCGATACGGGCATCCTGGGCTTTACGATCCGCATTCTGGGCCCCGGATATGCTCCGATCGACCCCGAGCAGGTCATCACCGACGTCATCGGCAAGAAGAGCGCCGCGATCCGGGCATACTTCTCGCAGAACGAGGATATCCAATCGGCAACCCTCGAATTGTCGCCCCCCTGGGTTCGGTCGGTGCCCACGAATAGGGATAAGGTCGACGTTCAGATCAGCTACGAGCAGTCGGGATCCTAGGATCGGCCCCGGGGTTGACGCTCAGGCACTGTTTTGCTAGTATATTCAGGCTTTGGATCAGAAGAAACAGAAGACGATCGGGACGGTCATTGAGGCCCTACCCGACGCCACGTTCCGTGTCCAGCTCGAGGACGGCACCGTCGTCCTCGCTTACCTGGCCGGGAAAATGCGACTTCGGTACATCAAGGTCCTGGTGGGCGACAAGGTCTCCTTGGAGCTCTCCCCGGATCGTGCCCGTGGCCGCATTGTCTACCGGAATTAGGAACGTCGGACGTTTTTTCGGTTCGGCACCCCTTCCAAGGGGCCGGCCCACCTGAGCGATGGCTATATGAAAGTACGAGCAAGCGTAAAAACAATGTGCAAGAATTGCAAACTGGTGCGCCGCGGCAAGCGGTTGTATTGCCTGTGCAAGAACCCGAAGCACAAGCAGCGCCAGGGCTAATTTCATACACTCTCATGCCGCGCATTTTCGGTGTCACCATCCCGGACGACAAGAAGATCCTCTTCTCGCTGCCGTATCTCTACGGCATCGGTCCGTCGACGGCCGCCATCATCCTGAAGAGCGCCGGCATCGATCCGGACAAGCGCGCCAAGGAGCTGTCGACCGAGGAGCTCGGGAAGATCCAGAAGGTCATCGAGCGCCAGTACAAGATCGAGGGTGACCTGCGCAAGGAGGTCGCCTCCAACCAGAAGCACCACCGTGAGCTGGGGACCTGGAAAGGTTCCCGTCTCGCCCGTCGTCTGCCTGTGCATGGCCGTTCGAAGACGAACAGCCGGACCACGCGCGGCAACGTGCGCAAGACCATGGGCTCGGGCCGTGCGAAGGCTGCGGAGAAGACATAATCCATATGGGAAAGAAACGCATCATCACGAAAGAGGGAGATACCGTATCCGAGGCCCCGGCCGCGGCGAAGAAGAGCGCGAAGAAACAGGTCGTCAACGGTATCGCGCACATCAATATTTCGTACAACAACACCCTCGTCTCAGTCAGCGACCTGCAGGGGAATATCATCTCGTTCTCGTCCGCGGGGCTCTTGGGTTTCCGCGGCTCCAAGAAGAGCACCCCGTTCGCAGCCACCTTGGTTGCCAAGGACGCCATCGACAAGGCGCGCCGGTTCGGCCTGACCAACGTCCGCATCGAAGTGCGCGGCGTCGGTCCGGCACGTGAGTCTTCCATCCGCAGCATTGCCGGCAGCGACCTGAACGTCACGGCGATCATGGACGTCACCCCGGTCCCGCACAACGGCGTGAAGTCCGCGAAGCCCCGCCGCGTCTAACACTCATCGACCATGGCACGCTACCTCGGACCAAAAGAGAAGATCGAACGACGCCTGGGCGAACGCCTGGGACTGAAGGGCGAACGCGCGAACTCGCCGAAGGCGGCGATCGTGAAGCGTCCGTACCCGCCCGGCCAGCATGGCCCGTCGACCCGGCCCCGCCGTGGTTCGGAATACGGCACGCAGCTCAAGAGCAAGCAGAAGGTCCGCAACATGTACCGGCTCATGGAGAAGCCGTTCAAGGCGTACGTGAAGCGGGAGCTGGAGCGCCGCGGCGTCTCGCCGTTCGAAGGCGTGGTTCGTGCGCTGGAGACACGGCTGGACAACACCGTGTTCCGCATGGGTCTCGCGCAATCGCGCGACCAAGCCCGCCAGCTGGTGACGCACGGGCACATCCTCCTGAATGGCCGCAAAGCCCGCACGCCCAGTATCGCGATACGCGTCGGTGATGTGGTCGCGATCCGCGAAGGTTCCAAGGCTTCTCCTTTCTTCAGCACCCTGATGCCCCGGTGGTTCGCGACCGCGACGCCGCCCGGCTGGCTCGAGGTGGACAAGGAGAAAGCGGTCGCCACCGTCCGGTCCCTGCCGGCCTCGCAGGAGGAAGCGGGCATCCAGCACGGCGACCTGCAGGCGATCATCGAATTCTATAGTCGTTAAACGTTTCCCTAATTTGCGTGATCCGGGAACGGCCCCGCGAGCCCCGACGAGTAACCTCCTCCCTCGCTGAACCTGCCCCTGACGCGCACCGTATATGATCCAGCTGCCCGAGGCAGTCAAAGTAACAAAGAAGGACGGTGACCGAGCGGTCTTCGAGATCGGCCCGCTCATGCCTGGCTACGGAGCCACCGTCGCCAACCCGCTTCGCCGGGTGCTGCTCTCGTCCCTCGAGGGTGCGGCCATCACCTCCATCAAGATCAAGGGCGTCGACCACGAGTTCGGCGCGATCGCTGGCATCCAAGAGGACATCATCGAGATCATCTTGAACCTCAAGAAGATCCGCGTGCGCTCATTCTCCAACGAGCCGGTCATCATGAAGCTCAACGCCAAGGGCGAGGGTGCGGTGACCGCAGAGCAGATCGAAGCTCCGTCCGACATCGAGATCGTGACCTCTGACCGCCACATCTGCACCCTGACCGACAAGAAAGCAGTGTTGGAGATGGAGCTCACCGTCGAGAAGGGCCGCGGCTACCAGTCCGTCGAGGAGCGCCAGAAAGACAAGCTCCCGATCGGCGTCATGGCCATCGATGCGGTGTATTCGCCGGTGCAGAGCGTGAACTTCAGCGTTGACGACGTCCGCGTCGGCCAGCGCATCGACTTCAACCGTGTGACCATGGAGGTCGTGACCGACGGCACCATGGAGCCGGAGCAAGCGTTGCATGACGCGGCAGTCATCCTGAAGGACCATTTCGAGCTCGTCACCCAGGTGCCGGTCCCGGAGCCCGCCGCGAAGAAGGAAGCCAAGAAGCCGGCGAAGAAGGCGACCAAGAAAGCCGCGAAGAAATAGACAGATCGCCGAAATCGTGATATCATAACGCCTCATGAAACGTGGGAATCAGCGAAAATTCGGTCGTGAGTTCCAGCAGCGCGAAGCCCTTCTGAAGGGTCTGTTGACCGCGCTCATCGCTCACGGCCGCATCACCACGACCGAGGCGCGCGCGAAGACCCTTCGCGTGGAGGCGGACAAACTCGTCACCACGGCGAAAGCAGGGACGGTCACAAGCCGACGCCTGCTTGGCCGACACGTGGGCCCCGCTGCCGCCAAGAAGCTCGCCACCGACATCGCGCCGACGTTCTCTTCCCGTAACGGGGGATATACCCGCGTCCTGAAGCTCGGCCGTCGCACATCCGACGCCGCCCCCATGGCGATCATCGAATTCGTCAAATAACATGGCCACTATCATCCACGACATCGACGCAGCCGGACAGTCCCTGGGGCGCATCGCTTCCCGAGCTGCCGTGTTGCTGCGCGGCAAGGACACGCCGGGCTTCGAGCCCCGCATCGTCCCCGACGTCCACGTCGTGGTGCACAACCTCGACAAGATCGTGTTCAAGGGCACGAAGGCGACCAGTACGAAGTTCCATCGTCACTCCGGCTACCCGGGCGGGCTGTATACCCGCACGTTGGCCGAAGCATGGGCGAAGAGCCCGCGCGAGGTGCTGCGCCATGCGGTCCGGGGCATGCTGCCCGAGAACCGCAGCCGCGACCGCATCCTGAAGAACCTGATCGTCAAATAACCATGCCACCGAAGAAGACCACAACCAAAGCGAAGCCCGAGAAGACCGTGAAGCCGGTCGCACCGGTCGTCGAAGCGCCCCAGGCGCCCATCACCTTCGTGGACACGGTCCGCGACGAGGAGGATGTCGAGTTCGATGCCGCGGCGTTCAACGAGGAGCAGGTCGTCGGCGGCAAGGAGAAATACTACGAAGCCGTCGGCCGTCGCAAAGAGGCGATCGCTCGCGTCCGTTTGATGACCCGCAAGTCCACGGACGAGATCAAGGAGGATGCTGCCATCATGACGGTCAACGGCAAGGACTACCGCGACTACTTCACCGATGCGATGCTGCAGACCCGCGTCGAGAGCCCGCTCAAGCGGCTTAAATCACTATCACGCTTCAAAGTAAGCGCCAAGGTCTCCGGCGGAGGCATTTCCGGCCAGGCGGACGCGGTGCGTCACGGCATCTCCCGCACGCTCGAGCAGTTCGACGCGAATTTCAGGAAGAAACTCAAGAAAGCAGGATTCCTCACCCGCGACCCGCGGCGCGTGGAGCGTAAGATGCCGGGATTGAAGAAGTCCCGCAAGGGTCCGCGCTGGAGCAAGCGATAGTTATTATGAATCCGGAGAAAACGACTCTAGAATATCGGGGGTGATTTGAAGATAAGAAGAAGGGGAGCAGTGAGCTCCCCTTCGGCATCGTGAAGGACAATGGCTTATCCCCGGGCGACGACGGCGACTACACCGTGGCAAATCATGCCGAGGATCGGCGTGACCAACATCAGCCACCATCGCGCCTGCCTGCGCCGCCGGACGACGTTTGTGGTCGTGATGGCGAAGGCCAGCGTCCACAGGTACCACGGAAGCGCCCGTTCGATGGTCGCGGCGTGGAAGACGCCAGCGAACGTCGGGATGAACGAGATGGTCAGGATGCCGCCGACCATCAGGTTCGCGTACACTGCGCTCCGGGTGAGCCACCAGACCAAACATGCCGTGAGGCACAGGACGAGGACTATCCAGCCGAGTGTGTTGATCGGCGCGAATCGCCCTGCCCATATGCTGTACATCCAGACCGTGATGCACCCTACCGACCCGGTGAAGAACTGAGCTGTTGCCAGTGCATCCTTCGAACCGCGCCAGAACGTGACGGCGTTCAGGGCGGATAGGTAAGCCCAGATAGACCAACTCGCTGGGTTCGGTACCGAGCTTCCCGCGAACACCTGCGTGAGGTACATGCAGTACGCCGCTCCGTGGGAGAGCGCTGCAGCAATGGCGAGGATCACGACCCACCTCCTGGGGTGATTATACCATATATCCCGTGCCCCATCAACCACATATAACGGACTTCTCTCGGTGTCAGAATCGTGGTACACCATGGACCGGAGGTGATGATGCCGCTCCTGAAGGCGAAGATGGTGCTCCATCACGACGATCCACCGTGCGGGGCGCGCCTGGAGCCCACTGGACGGTGCGGGCTGTGCAACCTTTTTCCCGACATGCAAAGCACGGCATTGTGGCCGTACTGTCCGGCGTGCGACGTGCCGCTGAAGGGGATGCGCTGCCCGGAGTGTCGGCATGCGTTCGAGAAGCCCTCGGAGTAGCCGACCCGGGGAGATGGCCGAGACGTACCTCGGCCTTTTTCTTTCGAAAAGGAGCCGCCCGATGAAGGGCGGCATGGTCAAGGATTGATGTGAAGGTCCTCGACCTTCGACCAGAGCACGGAGGCGAGGAGTCCGGCGGCGAGCGCACCGAGCGCCGCCCCGGCCTTCCCCCGGTGGAGCACGACACCTCCGATGAAGCTTCCCGCGGCCATCACGATGAGCGTGACGACCCACCTCCAGCCCACGGCGTCAGCGGTTGAGGCCGAGGCCGGCTGACGGGGGCTTGCGACGGGAGCGAAGAGCGACGAAGATCACGATCCCCACGAGGAGCGCGATCCCAGCGATCAGGTACATGGCAGCCTCCAAAAGAGCCGTTGGTTCTGACGTTGCCATATCCCGGACTTGTTTGCAAGCGCTCAGAACCGCACGACGTTCATCCCTCCGCGGGAATCGGTCTCGAGGACTCGGTATCCCTGGGTGCCAAGGTCGATGACCAGGTGGTATCGGTCCCGGAACCATGCGGCGCCACGAACGCGCGACGTCCAACGACCCAAGAGCTCACGGTCTCCAGCCTTGTGCAGAGGCTGGTCGCTGGTATCGCGGCTGAAGTAGACCCATACCTCGTTCTGGGTCCACCACAGCACGCGGTCATTGTCGGCTTGGAATCCCAGCACGCCATCCGCGATGAACGAGCCCGATGCGGTGCCATCGCGCAGGAACAGTCCCGTTCCTAAGAGCATGAAATCGCCGGCATCGACGCGGGGAAGCGGCGTGGGCGTGATTCCTTTCGGTCGCGGAGAAGGCGAGGGAAGCGGGGTGGCGTCGGCGAGCGTTAGGGACTCGCTCAGCGAGCGGCTCGCCTCATCGCGAAGTGCGGCGATGCCGATGTCATCCGTAGGCAGGAGCAGCACATGCCCGAACTCGGTCAAGAATCCTTCCTCGACGATGACTTCCTTGCTCCACGCCGACCATCCGTCGCGGACCAGTCGGACCGCGTGACTGCCCGGTTCGAGGCGGGTCTTGCCGGCGCGGTGCGTCACGAGCGACAGTTCGCCCGCGAATTCGTCATCCACGAACAGTTTCGCATCGGTATTCGCCGATACGGCAATCGCGCCCGTGCGCACGAAGCGCCGAGCATCGAAATCGTAGACGTATCCCTGGGCGTAGCGGATCGTGATGAACGCGACCGCGAAGAAGATGACTACCGCCACCCAGAACAGGGTGCGACGAATCCTAATATGCATTGGCGCATAATACCACAAAATAATGCATGCGGCAACCGGCTCTGCGTTGAATCTCCGCATGAATTGCGCTACCGTGGGGCGTTATGACTCGGAAGATCGGCATCGATTTGGGCACCACGAACACCGTGATATTCGTGCCCAAGAAGGGCATCATCATCAACGAGCCGTCGGTGGTGGCTGTTTCGGTGCTCGACAATCGAATCCTTGCGGTGGGCAATGCCGCCAAGGAGATGATCGGACGCACCCCGGACAGCATCGATATCCGTCTCCCGTTGATCGACGGCGCGGTCGCCGATTACCGGGTGACCGCGGCAATGCTGCGCTATTTTATCCGCCGAGCGACCGGACCGTTCTCGTTCTTCAAGCCTGAGGTGCTGATATCGGTCCCTGCAGGCATCACGAGTGCGGAGAAGCGCGCGGTTATCGAATCGGCTCTTGCCGCCGGTGCCCGTCAGGTCTTCTTGGTCAAGGAGCCGGTATTGGCGGCGATCGGTGCGAAGATCCCCATCAACAGTCCCGCAGGGAACATGATCCTGAACATCGGTGGCGGGACGACCGAGCTCGCGGTGATCTCGCTAGGCGGCATCGTATCGGCGCAATCGGTCCGCATCGGTGGCAACAAGTTCGACCAGGCGATCGTCGAGTACGTGAAGAAGAAGCACGGACTCGCCATCGGCGAGCGCACCGCGGAAGCGATCAAGGTGACCGTCGGAAGCGCCCTTCGGGGCGCATCCGAGGATTCGATCAACATCCGTGGCCGCGATCTCACGACCGGGCTCCCGAAGACCGTGCAGATCACCTCGAATGAGGTGACGGAAGCGCTCGGCGAGAACCTGCGGGAGATATTGCAGATGATCAAGAGCGTGCTGGAGATGACGCCGCCGGAGCTGTGCTCCGACATCATGGACCGCGGCATCGTGGTGTCCGGCGGCGGAGCGCAGCTTCGCAATATCGCTGATCTGATCAACAAGGTGACCGGCGTGCCTGCCCGATCTGCCGAGGACCCGATGTTCTGCGTCGCGCGTGGTGCGGGGATCGTCCTCGAGAACCTGGAAGTCTACAAACGCAACGTTATTGCGAAACGATAGTGAAACTCGCCATCGTCCACGATCTGTTTCTCCGCGTCGGGGGCGCCGAGCGCGTCCTCGTTTCGTTGCACGGGCTCTGGCCGGATGCACCCATCTACCTTGTTGCCGGTCATCCAACGGTCGTCCGACGATACCTTCCGGACGCAGAGATCCGCTATTCATGGCTGCAGCGCGTTCCAGGAATCCGATTCATCGCGCCGATGCTCGCGCCATTCATGCCCGCGGCGGTCGAGTCCTGGGACTTCTCGGGTTTCGACACGGTTCTGACCTCTTCGGTGCTCTTCGCGAAGGGTGTGGTGGTCCGACCCGATACGCGGCACCTGTGCTACTGCTTCAGTCCGCCTCGGATGCTGTGGGACCGGCACGCATCGTACGAACGGCGCGGAGTCCTCTCGATGCTGGTGCGCCATGCGCTCCGCATGTGGGACGCCGCCGCCGCCCGACGCCCCGATGCCATCGCCGCCATCTCCCAGACGGTCGCCGACCGCATCACAACCTACTGGCACCGTGATGCGCTCGTCATCCCGCCTCCCGTCGCTGTGCCTGAGGTCGACATCACCGAGCCGATCGACGAGGGCTACTTCCTCGTCGTCTCCCGCCTGATGCCGCACAAGAACCTCGAGGTGGCCGTCGAGGCGTTCTCGAAGACGCGCCAGCCTCTGGTCGTCGTGGGCGACGGTCCGCTCCGGCGTGCATTGAAGCGTCATGCCGCACCGAACATCAGATTCGTGGGCGCCGTATCGGATGCGGAGCGCGATCGGCTCTACGCGCGCTGCCGCGCCGTCGTGGTCTGTAACGACGAGGATTTCGGCCTCACGCCCGTGGAGGGTATGATGTATGGGAAGCCGGTCTTGGCGTTGCGTGCGGGAGGAGCGACCGAAACGGTCGTCGAAGGGATCACCGGAGAGTTCTTCGATGACCCCGCACCGGAAGTGCTCGCGGAAGCAATCCAACGCATCCGAGCGCGACGCGAAGCCTACGATCCGGCCGGCATCCGTCGCCATGCGCTGCAATGGTCGGAGGAGAAGTTCACATCACGCATGCGCACGTTCGTCGAAGGATCCGCGTAGACCATGCTGAGCATCATCACCGTCAATTTCAATAATGCCGCGGCGACTTGCCGCCTCGTGCATTCCTTGGAGTCGCAGACCGACCATGATTTCGAGGTCGTCATCGTCGACAATGCGAGCGAAGCCGATGACCGGGCGATCCTCGGTGAGGCGATCGCGTGCAGCGCCCTCAATGCTCAGATCTATTGGAGCGACGTGAACGGCGGCTTCGCCGCTGGCACCAATCTCGGCATCCGTCTGGCGCTCTCGCACGGAGCGCAGTGGATCGCGTTGATCAACAACGATGCGCTCGCGAGCCCGGATGCCATCGCGATGCTTAAGGGATCGCTCACGCGCATGGAGCCCGCCGTTGTTGCATTGCCCCTCCTGGAACGCGGTCGGACCGTCCGCGCCGGAATCGTGCGCTGGCTCAGCACTACATTGCCGCATGCGTTCGAGGTGCCGCCGCCCGACGCCCGGATCTACGCGGTCGGCGGAGGCATGGCGTTCCATCGTGACGTCCACGGACGCCTCGGCCCGTTGGATGAGCGGTACTTCCTGTATTTCGAGGATGCTGACTACTCGGAACGTGCTCGCAAGGCAGGCATTCCGGTGGTCATCGCCGATATCTCGGCGTTGAGCCATGAGGTATCGGCGACGACGTCACGCTTGGGGAGCCCGCTCCTCTTGCGTTACCACATGCGCAACGCGCTTCTGTTCAACGCTATCCACGGTCCGTGGTGGGTCCGCATCGCATTGCCGGGATGGTCGATATTCAGTATGGTGAAACAGCTGATCAAGATCGCGTTCCTCCCATCCCGGCGGCCGCAATCGCATGCCATCGCCGCAGGTATTCTCGATTTCTATGCCCACCGCTTCGGACACATTACAGACCGTCGGCATCGAGTGTGAGTCGCTCGAGGGCGACCATGGCGGCGTTGCGCGCCTGACCCGCAAGCTCATCCAGCAGCTCTCGTCCCGCGACGACCTCGAGGGGCGTTA
>DATEYD010000176.1:0-1043 GCA_035583445.1 Minisyncoccota bacterium | reverse complement strand
TGACCATCAGAGAACCTCCCAGAATTCCAGTTGATCTTCGCTCACGAGCGGCGTTTTCCATCTCACGAGACTCCATTATATATACGAAAGAGCGGACCGGGAAGGTTGCTCTCTTTATGATTTCAGATCGTCCCTACCTGTGAAACAGACGGGAGGTGATCTTGAGAAGGCTGCGGAATGGGGTCGTCGCGCAGACCATCCCCATATGCGGAAGGAGATAAAGCAGGGCTTTGACCTGCTTCCAACGGCTGGGGTGATGCATGATGGCGAGCGCGCTCTCCATGACCCGGAGTTTCTCGGAGGCGTAAGGATACCACCATTGCTTTAGGCGCTTCTTCGTGAAGTCGTCGCAGACGAACTTGATGTTCGTGATCTCCAACATTCCGTAGGGTCCGTGGGTCCGGCCCATCCCGGTCTGTTTGATGCCGCCCCAGATGGCCTTGGGCTCGTTGAACGTCATCATGTGGTCGTTGATCGTTACCCCGCCGGTCTCGAGCTCTCCGGCCAGACGAGAAGCCATTTTCCTGCTCCTTGTCCAGACCGAAGCCGTCAACCCGTAGTGGCTGTCGTTGGCCAGGCGGACAGCCTCCCCGACATCTCCGAACGTCATGATAGGGAGCACGGGCCCGAAGGTTTCCTCGGTCATGACCAACATCGTATGGTCGACCTTGCGCAGGACAGTAGGCGGATAGAAATAGCCGGGTCGGCCGTCAAGCCTCTGCCCGCCACAGAGGACCTCGGCGCCCTTTTCGCGGGCATCCCGGACATGGTCCTCGACGACCTTGAGCTGACCCAGATTCTCCATCGGTCCGACATCCACATCCGGGTCGAGCGGGTTCCCCACCCTAAGTGCACTGCTGAGCTCGACGACCCGCTTCGAGAATGAGGCGGCGATCTCCTCGGCCACATAAACCCTCTCGACCGAGGCACAGCTCTGCCCGGTGTTCATGAAGGCCGCCCAGACCGCGCCCCGCGCGGCCAGCTCGAGGTCGGCGTCCCCGAGCACGATCATCGGGTCTTTGCCGCCGAGCTCGAGGACGACA
>DATEYD010000175.1:0-3414 GCA_035583445.1 Minisyncoccota bacterium | reverse complement strand
TTGATCGTGTTGACCGCTGCATACGCGCCGGGGGCGACCCGCCGGCTGCGATCGCTGAAGAGACTGCGGCGGCACGCATTTCACGGGAGGCCGATGATGGATCATCTTCGAGGCAAGTGGAGTATCGATGTTCCCCGCGCCGCGTTGGCGGGTGTACTCATTGTTCTCGCAGCTCTCCTCCTGTTCTCCTGCGAGCAGCCGTCGTACACTAACATCGAATGGCTGCCCGATGGTGATGGCTTCGTGCAGTACTGCACCAACGATCCGCGCAAATACAACACGATACAATATGATCCCCGCCCCGAGGAGTACGAGCTCACGATGACCACAGTCACTGCCACGGTTAAAAAGGTGACCGGGGCCGGCAATGTGGGTTTCGGCATCGTCTTTTGCTACACGGATGACAACAACAACTACCTCCTGCTGATCTCGACAGAAGGGAAATACACGGTAGCGGAAAATGTCGGCGGAACCTATACGGCGCTGATCCCCTGGACAGATTCGTTGTGGCTCTACAAGGGCTTGGGTGAAACGAACGATATCGGAATTACCCAGAATCCTGTCGGTACATTTAAAGTGACGATCAACGGTAATGAAATCATAAGCTTCCCCGACTCGAGCTTCACGGGAGGCCAGGCGGGTCCCTGCATCGGAATCGGTTCTTTCAGCGATGAGGAGTTCCCCTACATTCCGGAAGATGGCCGTTTCATGATGCTTGCGCCGGTGCCGTATCCGTAAGCGGGAGCAACCCGCGCGCATAGTCCGGGCTCCCGTCGAATAGCCGGTCCACGTATCTCCACGCTTCGAATCACTGCGCGTACCCTTTCCCCCCATGTCCGAACACCATGAGGGTAACAACGGCGAAACATGCTATACCATGGCAGCCCTGGCCGCGTGGCTTTATTCGGTGACATGATGGCGTTTCTATCGTGCGTTCGAAACAAAGGGAGGGCCGGATGAAGGTCGACTTCACGAAGGGCGAGTGGATCAATGCTCCGCGCGTGTCGAAGACGAGTCGGGATGCCGTGGAAATAACCACGGATCCCTTCACGGATTTCTGGCAGCGGAGTTTCTACGGCTTCCGCAACGACAATGCGCCGGCGCTGCTGCTCGATGCGCACGAGAACTTCACGTTCAGCACGCGCGTCGAGTTCGCTTACCGGGCGCGCTTCGATCAATGCGGCGTCCTCGTCTACATCGACAGCGACAGCTGGTTCAAGGCGTCGATTGAGCGCGAGGACGGGCAATGCTCGCGACTGGGAAGCGTGGTGACGAATTTCGGCTACTCCGATTGGGCGACGACCGACATTGAAAGCACGGACCACCTCTGGTACCGGCTGAGCCGGCGTGGACCAGACATGCTTGTCGAACAATCGATCGACGGAAAGAGTTTCCGGCAGATGCGCATCTTCCATCTCCATTGTCTTGGCGAAACAACCGCCGAGATGGGGAGGCTCGATCCACCGGCCCCCGCGGACCGGGCCGTGCGATACGGCCTGTATGCGTGCAGCCCGCTCGATTCCAGCTTCACCGCGAAGTTCACGGAGTTCGACCTGAGTGACTGCCAGTGGAGAGCGCACGGGTGACATCGGGCACGGGCGCGACGACGTCACCATGGGCGCGGCAGCGTGCCCTCGCCGCGCGCGCTACGCCTGCACCGAGAGCACCATGCCCTGGATGAAGTAGCGGCGCAGCCAGACGAACAACAATATCGTCGGGATCGAGGTGAAGATCACCGCGGTCATGATCCACGGGATGTTCCCGCCCCCGTAGCCGGTCATCGTCGCCACCGCGACCATGACCGGCCGCACGTACTGCGTGCGCGACAGCACCATGCCGAACAGAAGGTCGTTCCAGATCCAGGTGGCCTGGAAGAGGGCGACCACGGCGGTGGGCGGCAGCGACTGCGGGAGGAAGACCGAGACGAAGGAGCGGACGGGGCCGCACCCGTCGAGCTTGGCGGCCTCCTCGATCTCGCGCGGGACGGTCGTATAGAAGCCGCGGTACACGAACACGCTGAAGGGGATGCAGATGGCGGAGTAGATCAGGATCATGCCCGTCCGCGTGTCGTAGAGGCCCAGCGTGTTGAACAGCCGGTAGACCGGGATGAGGTACATCTGGAAGGGGAAGAGCGTCCCGCTGTAGATGATCAGGAACAGCAGGAAATTGAACTTTGGCCTGAGGCGGACAATGCTGAATCCGGCCATGGATGCGGCGACGATGGCCACGGCGGCGCCCGAGGCGGCGTAGATGAACGAGCTCGCGAGGTTGTCCTGGATGCGGTACTCCCGCAGGACCGTGGCGAGGTTCTTGAAGAAGTAGAACTCCGTGGGCAGCCCGGACCAGGTCTGGGAGACGAAATCCTTGGAACTCTTGAAGGACGTAAGGGACGAGCTCGCTACGGGGAGGAGCCACACGATGGTCAGCACGATCAGCACCAGGTAGAGGGGGATCTTCCGCGGAGCGAATCGGATCCTCATGGGCCGGCCTCAGTAGTACAGCATGTCGCGCTTGGTCATGCGCCGGATGTACGCCGCCGAGATCAGGATGACGATGAGGGACAGGATCACCGAGATCGCGGCTCCGTAGCCCATGTGGAAAAGGGTGAAGGTCTCGCGGAACATCGACACCGCGAGGGTTTCCGACGAGGAGTACGGTCCGCCGCGGGTCATGACCCAGATGATGTCGAAGACCTTGAACGAGTTCACCATCGCCATGGTGATGACCACGGTGGTGATGGGCCGCAGCATCGGGAGCTTCACGTGCACGAAGGTCTGCCAGGCGCTCGCGCCGTCGATCAGGCAAGCCTCGATGGGGTCGCGGGGGATCGTGCCGAGTCCCATGAGGAACATGACCATGTTGGTCCCGAGCTGCTGCCAGGTCCACGCGACGATCATGGCGAAGGTGTTGAGGGGGACGTCGGTGAGCCACGACGGCTTCAGCGGCAGCCCCAGCATGCCGAAGAGGCCGTTGAGGACGCCCAGCTCCTTGCTGAACATGAATGCCCAGATGACGCCCGTGGCGACGAAGGAGATGGTGAGCGGGATGAAGAAGATGCTCTTGAAGAAGCCCGCCCCGCGCACCCCGGTGACGAACACGGCGACGAGGAGGCCGCCCATGGCGGGGAGCGCGAGGGTGAAGACGACCCAGATGACCGTGTTCAGCATCGAGCGGCCGATCACGCGGTCGGTGAACATCTTCACGAAGTTCTTCAGGCCGATGAACAGGGGGGTGCCGAGCCCGTTCCAGTCGAAGAAGCTGTAGTAGATGTTCTGGAACATCGGCACGACGAGGAGGACCGCGACCAGCGCGAGGGCCGGGAGGATGAAGAGGTAGCTGATCACCGTGTCCCTGGTTTTCAGGCGGACCCCCGTGACCGAACGAGATGGGCGGGGCGCCGTATGCCGGCGCCCC
>DATEYD010000174.1:0-1027 GCA_035583445.1 Minisyncoccota bacterium | reverse complement strand
CCATGTCATATACGTCAGCTACTGCATCGATACTGCAGAACGTGCGCTGGACGTAGATGAATATCTGCGTCTGGGAGAACATTGCGAAGGCGCCATCCATCTGGGCCATCACGTAGACATCCGCCTTGTTGCTCGCGGGCGGGACCACGTTACCATTGCCGACTGCCGTTATCGTCGCGGTAGCCTCGCCGTCCACATCGGTTATCGCGGGCACGGACCATCTCGGGCTGCCGCTGTTCGGCGACACGCCGTACAGCCTGTTGCCTTGGAGGCTGTTCTCGTAGACCATCACGCCTGCGCCCTCTACAACGGTGTTTGTCTCGTCTTTCACGACTGCGTTGACATCCGTTGTCTCGTAGCCGCTCTGCAGCGCCGTCAGGACCGGGTCGACGATCTCGTAGGTCGCAGACATTACCTGGTACGACCTGCCGACTACGTATTCGCTGACGATTGAGGTCGTGCCGCTTATCTGGTAGGCGATGCTGGTCTCGTTGAAGTAGCCAACGACGTTAGGCACAAGCCAGATGCCTCCGATCTGGTCGACATGGGCCCAGTTCCACCGGTAGATGGTGGTCGTGAACTCTCCTCCGACGATCTGGACTCCAGTCATGTCGCCCCATTCCCAGTACAGCCAGCCATTGGCGTCGTAGTACCACTCCCAGTAGTTGTCTTCATCGAACGGAGTGTTCATCGGGCCGGATGCGACATAGTTGGCGTCGTCCTCTGAAGTCACTATGCTTATCCCGAGTCCGTCCCAGGTCGTGTCCCAGTTGATGTCATCGGTCCAGGTCAGCGTACCGTACGGTGTACCACCGAGTATGAGTGCAGCGTCTACCCCGTCAACGGGGTCGCCAGCGCTGTCCCACACCCAGGCGGTGACATCGATCGTGCCCAGCGGGTCCACATACTGTGCGGACTCCGTGAAGGTCATGTAACCGCCGTACATCTCCGCCGCTGGCGGAGTCGTTCCGACGAACGTCAGCGTCACTGACGCTCCGACCGAGTTCAGCACCGTGCTGTTGACGAT
>DATEYD010000173.1:0-1248 GCA_035583445.1 Minisyncoccota bacterium | reverse complement strand
TAACGCGGCGTCTTCGTCGTAGAGATGATCGATCAGTTGAGTAGCGAAATAGGGGCTCGGGCCGGGTTGGGTTGCAGCAAGTTCTGCCAGGATAGAGAAGAGCTGTTTGGGATCTCGCCGGTTGGCTGTAATGAGCCTGTTTGCCCAGAAGTCGGCGATCTCACCTTCCCGCAGCTCGGTCAGAGCGGTGGCGGCAAGATCCCGGATGCTCTCAATCAACGCGATGCGCAGCATCTGGGCGACAGCCCAGAGTTCGCCAATCGTCAGCGTGCGCACGGATTGATAGGCCTCAATAAATGCAACGATGTTCTCCCGGTCTACGCGCCATTCCGTATAGGAGACGAGTTCCTTCGCCAGACCGTAGATGCGCGGCAGACCCCGGTAGGGCTCGTTGGCGAGTGCCGGCAGCTCCTGGTAAAAACGCCGAGGAAGGTTCAGCTGAACGTCACGGGTGTTGCTCTCGATGACGTACTCATTATCGAGGATCCACTCGGCGGTCGGAGGCGCACCCTGTTCCAGTCGACTCGCTTCGGAGAGATCCGAGCATACCTGATGGATCCATTGATGGGCGTTTTTGACCCGCCTTAGCAGCTCAGCGTTCCGCCGCGGCCTCGAATCCACTTCGTGGTCCATGGCGAGACGCCGGGCATGCTCCTGGATCTGCGTCGGAGAGAGCGGCACCCCAGGGCTTCGCACATCTCCAATTGGATTCTCGCGCTTCGGATGCAGGACGAAGACTGCGGGCGGAATGTCGCTGCTTTCTCGAAGTATCGCCACTGGGAACCGCAGTGTTTCAATCGGCCCCTGGAGGATCAGGACGGTCTCCTCGGACACCAGCCAACGCGCGTAATCTTCAAGCAGTCTTCGTTCGACACCGTACTTCGATCGTCGTATCCACACCCCACCGAAGAGGGCTCCGATCAATCCACCCGCAAAGATCGGAACCAGGGCAGAGAGGTTTCCGCTCAGAATCGGCGCCGGCCCGTGGAGGACCAGGGATGCAACGCCGGCGAGGCCCCCGAAAAGAATGGCAGTCAAGATCGCCCCGAGAGCACGGCGCCAAAGGAAGGGGTCCCTTATATGTACATCTCCGTCCGCGGTCTTGTGCACCCATGCGGCGCGGCGGAAGCCCCTTTTCTGCAGCTCCCGTAGAGATCTACGAGCTTCATCTCGTTCTGCGAAGTAGCCTATGAGGGTGCCTGCTTCCATATTTTCGTCCTTGTATCACCCCTGGGTCTAAGTTCCTAT
>DATEYD010000172.1:0-1283 GCA_035583445.1 Minisyncoccota bacterium | reverse complement strand
GACGCCACAAGAGTTGTCAATGTGCCCGTGATGCCCGCCTCGTTCGTCGTGAGCGGGTCCTTGACGGACCGGGGCACCGATGCGATCGCAGCCTGATGGAGCACATAGTCCGCCCCCTTCAGGGTCTTCTTCATGAGCGCGAGGTCCGTGATGCTGCCCTTCACGAAATCAATCCTCTTCGACGTCACGAGCTTCTTGATGTTGTCGATCCTGCCTGTCGACAGGTTGTCTATGACGACCACATCGTTGTCGTCGCAGAGGGACCATGCGATGTTGGAGCCGATGAACCCGGCCCCTCCGGTCACGACGACCCGTTTGTCCCTCATAGAATCAGAGTCCGCGCAACTGGACGCCGATATGCTTTCTCACTAGAAAATGTATCGTTCGCCGGACTAGAGCCTGAACCCCTTGGCCAGCTTGCCCACGAGCGCCTCGCCGAGTACCGCGAGGACGACTGCGATAACCACAAGCTCCACGGCCTTGGACGCCTCGCCCAGGATATCCGGGCTGGCGGCAATCAGTGACTGCACCGCGAATCCTCCGCCGAATCCTGCGATGATCGTCACGATGAGGACCACAAGTATCATCGGCGAGAACGCTGAGGGCAGTATCGTGACTCGCGTCAGCATCGCGGTCGCGGCGACGGACGCCGCGATCGGCGATATTATCGGGAGCGTGAGGTCCTCCACTCGGAACCCGAGGCCGGTTGAGTACTGAAGGAGGATCACCAACAAACCCCCGACACCCATCACGAGTATCGCGAATGCCATCATCATTCCCCGGAAGTAGTTCACGACCGACTTCCCGGAAGTAACGACGACCCACAGGTTTCCGCGTTCATAGTACGACCAGTTAATGGCCAGGATCGCGATCGGCAGCGTCATTATCTGCATCGATCCCTGGGACGTCGCCGTTGCGCTGTCGGCAGATGCTGTCGTGAAGAACGACGGGACGATGAACAGAAAGATCAAGAGAACGACAAACAGGATGCTCCCGTCCCTCCAGACCCGGATCAGATGGAAGCGTGTCATGAACCCTATATCGCTCCCCGTGTCCGTCCTGAGTGACACCGTCGTTGTCAAGCCGCCGAGAGCAGAGTACATGCGCCTCTGCTGGGCCATTCGCGACGCGAAATCCACCTGTCCGAAACCTGCCGACAGGGTTGGCCGAATGCCGTAGAAGATGTAAGTGTTCGAGAGGGAGAACCACAAGGCAGCGATCGCCGCGAGCCACCCGAAGGCAAACACTAGATGCTCCACACTCGGCGTCTGTTCGGTGAGGAT
>DATEYD010000171.1:0-1414 GCA_035583445.1 Minisyncoccota bacterium | reverse complement strand
GAAGTCCGCGACCTTTATCCCCTCCAGTGGCATCTTCGTCCCGCTCATGTCTCTCCTCTTCTCGCTTTCACCCTGGCCTCGCGCCCCTTGCCGCTAGTGTCCTGAGTCAGAAAAACGCTTGGCAATTCGGCCCTCACATGGAGTATGAAGGATGCTCATTGCTGAAGCTGCGAATTCCTGAACGGATTTCTGACTCACCACACTAGTGTTATGTCCCACGAATAGCTTGATTATGTAAGGTCCCTGGCGTAGGCTCATGGAGAGGGAAAGGAGGGAGCCTATGGCCCGAGGTCGACCGTTGCGCGAGTTGACGCTCTCGCCCGCTGAACGCGAGCAGCTCGTTGCCATCACGCGTTCGCGTTCCATGCCGCAATCGCTGGTGAAGCGGGCGCGGATCATCCTGCTGGCGGCAGGGGGCTGGAGCAACGTGGCTATCGCGGCGGAGCTGGGATGCTCGATGCCCACGGTCGGGACCTGGCGCCAGCGTTACCTGACCCAGCGGATGCCTGGGCTCCACGATGAGCTCCGCCCCGGCGGTCCTCGCTCGATCCGCGACGAGGAGATCGCCGCCCTGATCCGCCGAACCGTGCAGACGAAACCGAAGGACGGAACCCACTGGACGTGCCGTTCGATCGCCGCGGAAACCCGGTTGTCGAAGTCCACCGTCCATCGCGTCTGGAAGGCGTTCGGCCTCCAACCGCATCGTCAGAAGCACTTCAAGCTCTCCACGGACCCCTTCTTCGTCGAAAAGGTACGCGATATCGTCGGTCTCTATCTCCATCCTCCGGACAACGCGATCGTTCTCGCGGTCGACGAGAAGAGCCAGATCCAAGCGCTTGATCGGACCCAACCACTCCTCCCCCTCGGGCTGGGGTATGTCGAGGGGGTCACGCATGATTACGTCCGGCATGGGACCACCACGTTGTTCGCAGCGCTGGACGTCGCGTCCGGTCGGGTGCTCACGCAGTGCCGGCGGCGACACCGGCACCAGGAATTCCTCCAGTTCCTGCGCCACGTTGAGGCCTCCGTCCCCGCAGAGCTCACGGTGCATCTCATCGTCGACAACTACGCCACGCACAAGCACCCCAAGGTGCGCCGATGGCTCGCCGCCCGCCCGCGATTCCAAATCCACTACACCCCCACCTATGCCTCCTGGCTCAACCAGGTGGAGATCTGGTTCAACATCATCACCCAACGCGCGATCCGTCGCGGGACATTCCGGAACGTCCGCCAACTGGTGGCGAAGATCGATGATTTCGTTCGTCATTACAACCGGCGCTGCCATCCCTTCATGTGGACGGCCACCGCCGATTCGATCCTCCACAAGATTGAGCGACTTTGTAAAGCTGTCGCTGGGACACAACACTAGCAGGGTGATGAAATACTTGGAGACTCGCCCTTCGACAGGCCTGCC
>DATEYD010000170.1:0-1338 GCA_035583445.1 Minisyncoccota bacterium | reverse complement strand
TACACGGAGATGTTCCTGTACGCTGGATGGCCCGCCATATCGCAGGCATACGCACTGAGGAGATGCCAACCAGGAGACAGCGAGAGAGTGTCGATGACGTATGGCGAAGAGACAGTCACAGCAGCCGCTCCGTCGGTCGAGAGCTGGAGCGTCTGCAGATAGGTGTCGGATGCCGAGACGTTCATAGCGGCTCCTGGGACTATGGGGCTGTCGGGACTAGCTCCACCGAATGAGATGACCGGGGGTAGCGAATCCATCATGAAGACGAAGTCCGCGCTCGCGGAGTTGTTAGCCTGGTCGACTGCGGTCGCCCTCACGGTGAACACCCCATCCTTGTCCACTCTGCTCAAGAGCACAACCGCAGTAGATGTCGTGCTCGTGTAGGACATGCCCCAGACTGTCCACGATATGCTCTGATAGTGAGCATCGGTGACGCGCAACACGACGACATCGGCCCTGTCCACGTATGAGCCTTGGGACGGAGACATCAGTGCGATTGCAGGAGCAGTGTTGTCGATCGTGAGGATGATCGTGATCGAGTAGCGGCCGCCGAGGTCGTTGGACGCGGTGGCTGTAATGCTGTGAGCCCCCTCAGACCATCCGGTCGTCGCAATCGAGAACGGAGACGCAAGCGCATGCGACACGCCTCCCTCGGACCACTCGCAAGCCAAGGCGCCTGATCCGATGACGCTGAGCGCGATCGGCACGCCCGACTTGACGACCGATCCATTCGCTGGACTGGCCAAGGAGACCGTGACGGTGCTGCTGACGATCTGGAAGGTCGAGGTCGCGGTGGATGTGTGGCCTGCTGAATCGGTCGCATGAACCTCAACCGTGTGCGTTCCAACTGACCACGACGCCATGCTGACTTGGTATGGAGAAGCAATCACAGTGTCCGAGCCACCGTCGAGGCTGTAGACGACCCCGGACATATGGCGGTCGAACACGCTCACGCTCATGGTGGACCCCATCGGAACGGCGGCGCCGTTGATCGGGTTTGTGATCGAGAGCTGGGGCGAGAGCGCGTCGATGTCGAACCTGTAGCTGAAGGTGGTATTCAGACCCTCAGAGTCCAAGGCGTAGACCCTTATGTCATGGACGCCATCCGACCAGGCTGCGGTGGGGATGTTCCACGGCGAGAGCAACGCCACATAGGCCGCGCCGTCCACGGAGGTGCCTGCGGTGAACGTGCCATCGTCGGCGATCGACAGATCGATGGCCGCGCCTGAGGCGACCACTGACCCGTTGGACGGTGACAGCAGCTGGATGGTCGGGGCGGCATTCGTGTTCTGGATTGAAGTGAGCGTGAACGAGCGAATGACCCGTTGATATGTCCCA
>DATEYD010000169.1:0-1627 GCA_035583445.1 Minisyncoccota bacterium | reverse complement strand
TCTCTGGACTCGACCCCACGAAACAGATCTCGAACGTGTTCATCAATCAACTCTCCAACGGCGACGTGATGATGCTGTTCGACTATACCGAGTCGGTGGGCGCGGAAGGGGCGAGGCTCAAGAACCTGTACTATTCGATCTCCTCGGACAATGGCGCGACCTGGGGCGCCCCCGTGAAGATCACCGCGTACGATACCTACAACGTGGTCGGGGAGCATCCGGAAATCGTGCAGAAGGCTCCCGGCGAGTTCACGCTCGTGTTCACCGAACTCACGAGCGTCCTGACGATGGGGACGGGAACGCTCAACTGGCCTCCTGCGGGCATGCACGGGGAGGCGCTCTCCTGGGACCCAGTGAACCGGAAACTCTACGTCGTCAACCAGTACCAGGGTAGCGGCGGGAAATACCTCGAAAGCGTCGTCAAGATCGACGTGGACACATGGACGATCGACAAGGCGTGGACCGACGCGAGCGTTCCGGCGTTCCCGCTCAAGTGGGGAACATGGTGGGATAACACTCGGAACGACAAGCACTTGATCGCGGTGAAGCGAAGTTACGGTATCGATCTCCTGGACGGGGAAGCGGACACAATCACGAGCTTCCAGTTCGTCGATGACCCGACGTATTCCCTCTGGAAGAACGTCGACGGATGGCCTTCCGACGTCATCACGATGCCGCTGAAGGTTCAAGTCGACGCCGACGCGATGCGGCTGTATCTGTTCGGCTGGACCGGCTACGGCCCGAACCCGTGCGGAGCTGTCGGATACATCGACCTGACCGATCCGGGCCCGACCTATTCGGTGCACATGGTTTTCGATGAAAGGCAATGGGGGATTTCTTCCTTCGGATCCCTCGGGCTGCCGGACGGAGACTTCCTGGTCGTCCCTGGTATCGATATGGTCTTCATCACATGGCTCGGCGGTGCCAGCGTGGGAACGGGCGGGGGGATTAGAATTTACCAACTGTCGACTGGCGCGAGGATCCTCTCCATCGACGGTGGGCTCGGGGAGAATCCAGGTTTCCCGTTCTATGGCCTATACGATATCTGTTACCGGGACGGGAAGATCTACGGGAACTTCCCCTACACGGCTCTATACGGCCAGCAGGACCGGCGCGGGATCGTCTCGATCGATCTCGTCGACTACGCCTGCGTTTATTACCGGCCCTCCTACGCGACGAAGGACGACTACAGGCTCTTCGGCCCGCGCGTGCTGGCATCCGGGGAGATCCTGTTCGAGGGGTGGAACGGGGAGGGAGTAGTCCTGTGGGATCCGGATTCCTCCTCTTGGACGCAGTATCTCTCCTCGGCGATCCCGGGGCTTCCCGCCGACTCGTGGACCGGGAACGTGATGTACGACGAACTGACCGGGACCATATTCGCCAACTGCAACGGAGCCGGGGTTTCGGCATTCAGCCGGTACGGATACCTCTACAAGTCGAAGATCGTCGAGGCAAACTACACGACGGAGTGGGAATTCGGCGTGACGCAGGCTCTCACGCAGACATGGAAGTCCTACGGAGCGACGATAGCTCTCGGCGTCGACGACACGATGCTCGCTTTCTGGTCGAATGAGACGATTCCAGGGTCTAGGACAATCGTGTGGGCAAGGGACTCCGGGTCCATCGA
>DATEYD010000168.1:0-1700 GCA_035583445.1 Minisyncoccota bacterium | reverse complement strand
CGGCATCTTCAGGTCGCGTTCCATCGATCAGACGATTGAGTTCTTCTATCTTCCCGCGTTTGCGTTCCCAACCGATGAATTTCTGCTCGGATTCACTCCAGGTGCGGTCCCGATGGAAAAGGAAGAAACGCTCACCACCATACCGATGGTTGAGAGCTTCGAGGCTCTCGGTCGCAGTCTGGAGTAGTCTTTCGTCGTCCTCGCGATGCGCCTGATCCGAATCGGTGTAGTCCGTGAAGAGGCTGAAGAGCAGATTGCCTTCTTTGTTGGCCAGGTACCGGATTTCCAACTTCTCCACCTCTGCCCGGATCGTCTCCGCGTCCCCCAGGAACACGGGCACAACGACCAACGTTCGAAATGCGTCAGGAATGCCCGAAACCTTAAAATCCATCTTTGGAAGGGCTCGGGGTGGAAGTAGCCGCATGACGAGGTAATTCAAAACCTCGAGTGCGAGTTGGCTGACGGGGATCAGCAAAAGGAGGGCGATCACAAGCCGGATCCCGGGCGTCTGTCCGCGCAGACCAAGCAGGACGATCAGGGAGATGAATACAGCGGAGAAGAAGCTGAGCCCAAGAAAGTACATTGCAGAATGATGGCGGTATACCCACTGCAGGACGCGGAAACGTGGCGCCTCATGGCAGGGTATGAGCCGCGCAAGCTCGCGCCTTCCTTCACCCATCAGATAGGTCCCGACGTGGATCCACCGGTGATCTTCCGTCGCTTTACCTGCGGCTTGCATAGCTAGCTCGATGGCGCGTTTTACGACCTGGTCTTCCGGCTGACCGGACCGACGCGCGAGCTCTTCAATCGCACGGCGATACCGATCGCGCGTGTCGAAATCCATCTTGGGATAGACCCCGGATGGATCCAGCCGAAGCAACCGCTCCACGCGGCTGAGCTGCTCGAAGATTCGTCTCCAATCCAACAGGGCGAGCTGTCGCAAGCTGGTAAACGCATTCCCGATCGATATCTGATCCTTCGTCTGGCGGTTTTGCTCACGCAGGTTGAGCTCGCTCAGGGACTTGCGGTAAATGCGCTCCAGCCAGCTCTGGACCGGTACTAAAGCGGCGTCTTCGTCGTAGAGATGATCGACCAGTTGAGCAGCGAAATAGGGGCTCGGCCCGGGTTGGGTTGCAGCAAGTTCTGCCAGGATAGAGAAGAGCTGGTTGGGATCTCGCCGATTGGCCGTAATGAGCCTGTTCACCCAGAAGTCGGCGATCTCATGTTCCCGCAGCTCGGTCAGAGCGCTGGCGGCGAGATCCTGAATGCTCTCAATCAATGCGATGCGCAGCATCTGGGGGACAGCCCAGAGTTCGCCAATCGTCAGCGTGCGCACGGATTGATAGGCCTCAATAAATGCAAGGATGTTCTCCCGGTCTAGGCGCAGTTCCGCAGAGGAGATGAGTTCCTTCGCCAGACCGTAAATGCGCGGCAGACCCCGGTAGGGCTCGTTGGCGAGTGACGGCAGCTCCTGGTAAAAACGACGAGGAAGGTTCATCTGAACGGCGCGGGCGTTGCTCTCGATGACGTACTCATTATCGAGGATCCACTCGGCGGTCGGAGGCGCACACTGCTGTTCCAGTCGACTCGGTTCGGAGAGATCCGAGCATGCCTGATGGATCCATTGACGGGCGTTTTCGACCCGTCTTAGCAGCTCAGCGTTCCGCCGCGGCCTTGGGTCCACTTCGTGGTCCATGGCC
>DATEYD010000167.1:0-1071 GCA_035583445.1 Minisyncoccota bacterium | reverse complement strand
GGGTGAACGTTCCCCAAGGGGTTGTTGATTGTGTCGAGGCGGTACGGTCCTGGCGCCCACGAAGAGCCCGTGTTATATGAGTGGTATATATGAGGCTTCGAGACGCCTCCCTGCTGGTGGCCGTCCCCGTAGACCACATGGAGCACGCCGTTGCCGTCGACGACCGCCGAGGGCGGGGCATTGTCAGTATTGCCTGGGTTCTCCGTGGCCCCTAGCAGGTAGATGTCGCTCTGGGTGGACCAGATGCCAGTGTACTTCCTGGATTGGACATTTCCGTCGAACGCATAGACCGTCCACACGCCGTTCCCAGTGCCTGTCGGGACGATGACACCCTTGCCGTTCATGAGATTGCTGTCCACGTCGAGCATGTTCCCGGAATATGCCCAGGACGAGATGGTGTCCGCGGAGCTGCTGATGAAGGCTGATAGGTCGTATCTCACAGGCGATATAGCGTTGGTGAGGTTGCCAGCCAGAACCCAGACGTATCCCGCCGCATCCTTGCAGATGAATGTGTTCTTGCCGCCGAGGCTGTTCGCAGATGCAGCGGGAGTCGAGTCGCTGGAGGCCCATGTGATCGTATGTGTGGCCGGGTCGACAGTTCCACGCTGGATGTAGATGGAAGTTGAGGCCGCGGATGTGTCCCCGACAGCGTAGACTACATGGTTCGCTCCGTCGTACCAAACAGACACCTCGTTCACGGCAGCAGTCTTGAAGGCCACAGAGGTCGACGACCAACTGGCGCCATTGTCTGTGCTGTACCTGTACACCGTGTTCGTGCCGTCCCAGTAGAAGCTCCAGAAGTTGGTGCCGTCGTGGAACAGCTTCCTCTGATATGACATCGCGGTCGCAAGGGCGGAGGACGTCGGGTCCTCGATGATCCATCCCTCCGGGTTCAGAGTGCTGACGAACATCGGGTCCACCGCCCTTGTGCCCAGTGGCACGGCGGTCGCGAGGTCCGAGTGCAGTTGCCAGTCAGTGGTCTCGACGATGAACTCAATCGATGACGCTCCGCCGATGCTGGCCGAGCCCACAGACAACTCGAGTCTCTGAAGGTCCTTCGCAGCGTCCAAG
>DATEYD010000166.1:0-2135 GCA_035583445.1 Minisyncoccota bacterium | reverse complement strand
ATAGACCGCAACCTCGCCGACTATTGGGCGGATAAGATGACAGATATTGCCGGGAAGGACCCGAAGAGCCTGATTTTAACGATTGCGGACATGGCACGCTCGAACCCGCCGATGGTAAGCTCTTTTGTTGCGGAATTTGTGCGCCGGCTGCAGGGACAGAGTACCGCATTGGCAATGCCTCTCACCTGGATTGAGCAGCGACTCGCCGAGTGTAGCCTGACGATTGAACAGTTAGTGCAGACGGAGAACCAGCAACAGGCCGCCGACCAGGTTTCCATAAGCAACAGCATCGCCAGTCTCCGATTTCTTGGGGCAATGGACTGGCGCGAGTTCGTCGAGAAGATGAGCGTAGTTGAACAGACTCTGCGTGAGGACACAGGTGGAGTCTACGGCAAGATGGATTTTGCGACCTGTGATCGCTACCGTCACGTAGTGGAGGAGATAGCGAAAAGCAGCAGGCTATCCGAAGGCGAGATAGCGCGTAAAGCGATCCAGCTTGCGCACGAGGCTGCCACCAGGAAAGGCGACGACGATCGAGCGGCACATGTTGGCTTCTACCTGATCGATAAGGGAGTTCCAGAGCTCGAACGCACGACGGAAGTGCGCTTATCCACCCTTAAGTTTCTTCAGAGAATAAGTCGCCAGTTTCCTTTGATCCTCTATATAGGAACAATCATGCTGATGACGGTAATCTTCACCGGGAGTTTGCTGGCCGAGGCTCATGCTGGTGGGATGTATGGTTGGCCACTCGGGCTGATCGGTGTCCTCTCGCTCCTGTGCGGTAGTCATCTGGCCGTAGCCCTGGTGAACTGGCTGGTGACTTTGCTGGCGACGCCGCATATGCTGCCTCGAATGGACTTCTCCATGGGAATTCCGCCGGAATTGCGTACTCTGGTCGTGGTCCCTACTATGCTCATAAGCACTCAGAATATCGAGGATCTGATCGAGGCGCTTGAAGTCCGGTTCCTTGCAAATCAGGACGACAACCTGCACTTCGGCCTGTTGACTGATTTTCGGGACGCGGACGAGGAAACGATTCCGGAGGACGAACCGCTGTTGCTGCTGGCCCGGCAAAAAATCGAAGAGCTGAATGAAAAATACAGGCGAGGAAAAGGCGATATTTTTTTCCTTCTCCATCGCTCCCGCCGATGGAATCCGCAGGAGCGGGTTTGGATGGGTTACGAGCGTAAGAGAGGGAAGCTTGCGGAATTGAATTCGCTTCTGCGCGGCGGCTCAGGGGACCACTTCTCGCTCGTTGTTGGTAACACTGCAGTCTTATCGAACGTGAAGTATGTGATCACCCTTGACACGGATACGCAGCTGCCGCGCGATTCGGCATGGCAGTTTGTAGGAGCTATGGCGCATCCCCTGAATCGTGCGCGGTACGACGAAGACAAGCAGCGTGTCGGTGAGGGGTACGGCATCCTTCAGCCGCGGGTCGCCGTTAGCCTGCCAGGCACGAACCGGTCGCGGTATGCGCGAATGTGCGGGAGTGAGCCGGGCATCGATCCGTATACGCGCGCTGTCTCCGATGTTTATCAGGACCTGTTCCGTGAAGGCTCGTTCATCGGCAAGGGCATCTATGATGTCGATGCATTCGAGCTGGCGCTCAGCGGACGTTTCCCCGAAAACCGGATTCTCAGCCATGATCTTCTGGAAGGATGCTACGCGCGGGCGGGGCTGTTGAGCGATGTGCAGTTATATGAGGAGTATCCATCCCGCTACGGCGCAGATGTGACCCGCCGTCACCGCTGGGTCCGCGGGGATTGGCAGCTTGTGCGGTGGCTGCTGCCGTGTCTCCCTGGTCTTAGGCCCGGCCAGGGCAGGAGGTGTCGGAAGAATCCGCTCTCGGGGCTGTCCCGGTGGAAGCTCCTCGACAACCTTCGGCGTAGTCTCACGCCTTCGGCGTTGACACTGCTGTTGCTGCTGGGCTGGACGGTCTTGCCGTCGGCATGGTTTTGGACCTTGTCGGTGATCGGGATCATCCTGATTCCCTCTTTGATTGCCTCTATCCTGGATATGCTTCACAAGCCGGGCGATGTGCTTCTCGGTCAGCACCTCTCTGCCGCAGTGCGCTCCGCCGGCAGGCACTTCGCGCAGGCGGCATTTACTCTCGTGTGTCTTCCCTACGAGGC
>DATEYD010000165.1:0-1542 GCA_035583445.1 Minisyncoccota bacterium | reverse complement strand
CATGATCTGGTCAGCCAGCTGGATTCTCCCACGCCACTGTTGGTAATTGAACGGCGTCAGGTAAAATATCGAAGGAACGCCGTTCTGGAGATCCTGGAGGACCTTGAGGTCGAACGCGAATCCGTCGAGCTGGGCATAGTGATCGAATGCATCCCGATAGAGCACGGCGGAATCATGGAAGACGAGGTGGAACAGGGGCACCGGGAAGAGCCTGAAGAGTCTCAGTCTCGGCTCGATCCCGATCGAATTGCCATAATCGGTGTACGGCATCCCCCAGGCGGCCATCCGTTCTCCGCCGTACACCAACCCAAGCGACCGGATGTACTCGAAGACTTCGCACCGGTTGCTTCGATCGATGGAGCGTGTCGTCTTGTGGAGCTCGGAATAGCATTCCCGCAGGATCGGACCGCCAAGACAGTCGATGTACGATGCTTCGACCCCAAGTTCTTTGGCCAGAACCGACATGACCTCTCGGGCGGAATCCAGGTAGGTGCCCGAGCAGACTCTCACCCATGGTTCGCCGACAAGATGTCCTCCCTGACGCAGCGTGAGCAGCAGGTCGGGATTCCAGTATTGTGACCACTGCAGAAGCGCGGAGAAGTCCGTGTACAGAGAGAAGAGGTACCCGCAGTCCTTCTGTGCGTACCGGATCATCGCCTTCAGCTCCTCGACGCTACCCGGCCCTTCATCGAGGGGGAGCGTCTTCGGGGGCTGCTCCTTGAAGGCGCCCCACAGATGGAACAACGCCTTCTTCAGACCGAGATTGGCATGAATATCCTCGATGATCTTCCGCACCCCCGCGTAGGTGTAGGCGAACGGGGGATACGTGGGCGGATAATGCGGATACGCGCATACCATGTCGATGCAGGGCGCCCCCGCAAGCTTGGCGATCTGGGGGCGCTGCTCCCGTTTCTCTCTGAGTGTCTTCAGAATGCCGGTCGAGGAGGCGTGTCTCCGATAGCGTTTCGCCATGGACACGTAGTTCATCCCCGGTCCGAAGACGAAACGCATCCGCCTCGTGTAGCCGAGTTCGCCCATGGACGCGAGCCACCGGGGATACGCGACGGCGATTCGCTTGTAGGGGGATCGACGGCCGCTCTGCATGAACTCATGCTGGAAATCGTAGTTCAGGACCGTGGACACGTGAACATCGTCTTCCGTTTCCAGGATGCACACGTACCCCGCAGTGCCGTTGAACGCGCCGAACCACGGCATCGTCGGTGTGACTTCCTGGTAGGCCTGGATGTCGAGACAGCGATCCTCGAGTGACCAGAAGTCCGTCGCTCCCAGCTTCACGGGATAGGTCGGCATCAGCGCGCCCTGCGTGCAGGGTATGGCCAGATACCCCATGTCCACATGGGTCTCGAGCCAGAAGGCTCTCAGCGGATAATCTACGTGAACGAGCTCGTAGCGCTTCGCGTCGAAGGAAAGTTCCTCGATTTCCACCATTACTTCCGGCGCGTCATCCGCCAGCGTCACCCGCACGCGGAACCGGGCGTCGACTGAGCTGTCGGAGCGCCTGACGGGGGGATCCCGGTAGGT
>DATEYD010000164.1:0-1036 GCA_035583445.1 Minisyncoccota bacterium | reverse complement strand
CAGCCCGCTGTTGTAGACATAGGTCGTGCTGACGGCGTCCTCGACATTCGCGGAATGGATGCTCTGCAGGACCGTCCCCGTGATCCGGTCGGGCGGACCCAGCAGATAGTTGACGAGATCGATCGCGTGGGAGGCGAAGTCATACAGGCAGCCACCTCCGGCATCCCTGCTGGACCGCCAGCTCCGTTTGGTGCCGTGCAGCACGGTCGGCCCGTTCATCTCCATTTTGAACGACAGAAGGTCTCCCAGCAGGCGCATATCCAGAAACCGTTTCACCTGCATGAATACGTCGTTGAATCGAATCACATAGCCGACCTGGTTCACCACGGCGCCGTCCCCTGCCAGGAACATGAGTTCCTGCCCTTCCTCCGGGTTCAGTGCGAACGGCTTCTCGACGAAGATGTGCAGCTTTCGCGCCAGCGCCAACCTGACAGGCTCCCCGTGATCCGCCGTGGGCGTCGCCACCACAACGAACTGCAAGTCCACGTCGCTGAGCATGCGATGGAAGTCCTCGTATGCCTCGACTCCAAGGTACTTCTTCGCGGTCCTGCGGACCAGCGCGTGAGTATCGCAGATAGATACAATCCTCACCTCAGGATGACTGTTGAGTATCGAGAAGTGAGTGATTCCCATGCGGCCGAAACCAATGATGCCCCCTCTCAGCGTCATCGTGCCTCCTGAGCCATGTATTGCCCATGCCCATACAGCAGCACATTCTTGATGAGCTTGGCAGCGGCAGATCCCTTGCGAAGCAGATCATCACGAGGCGGTTGCCTGCGAACGGCTCCCAGGAAACGGTTCACGAACTCCGCTGTCAGTCTCGTCCTGTGAGTCATGTATCCCTGATCGATCAGGTAGCGATCCACCGCGAGCAGGGCGCCCTGGTACACGGAGAGCGTGGGTATCCCCAGAACGGCAGCCTCTCTCGTCATCGTTCCCCCGGCGCCGATGAAAAGCGAGCATCTCGAGGCGAGCATCTCAAGGGTCAGAGGCTCGATGGGAACTGTAATGCCGTCGAACCGGGCCTGCCGATAGT
>DATEYD010000163.1:0-6821 GCA_035583445.1 Minisyncoccota bacterium | reverse complement strand
GGATGTAAGTGTACGTGGTGCCCCGGTGTCCGTGCCGTGGCCCGGCTACTCCGGCGGTACACGTGGTCGCATGAAAAGCAGACGATGGTGGAGTGCGATGCCGGCGGATTCGTCCTCTACACCGACGCCGTGAAGATGCAGGCCGCCCTTCTCTCGGTACTCCGGCAGTGCGTGGAGGCGCTAGAGCGGTGCGACAAGCACTTCCAGCACGGGGCCGGCTATGTCTGCGATGCGATATGCGCCGCCCGTCCCTACATCGAGCGCAAAGAGGGGAATCCATCCGTTACGAAGGCGGTCGTTGACCGCTGAGGATTCTGTGCGACTGGGAGGTACTGCATGGCTCTGAGTGCGAAGTGGAAGGCGACGGTCTGGTACGTCCTGACCATCGTCTTCGCGATCTTCGGCATCGTGTGGACGTGGGCATCGCATGGCGAGCCGACGTGGTGGGCGCTGGCCGTGTCCGTTGTGGGCATGGTGGTGAGCGCCGTGTTCGGGATCGTCTTCACGCCACCGAAACCGCCGGAGTGAGTCTCGGGGGGAGTCGCAAGGAGCTGCTCCCCCACTTGCCCCTGGCCGGGATGGCACACAACGCGGTTCAACTCCGCGCGGGGGCTGATCGACAGCGGGGTCGCCGTTGGCGATACCCCGATGCGATACGGCAAGACGGTGGCAGCAGTTGAGCCGTGTGTTGTGTCGTTCCTGGTGACTGGCTGTTTCCGAAACCGGTGGCTGCCACCACCGGCAAGGTTGAGGGAGGGGAACCGTGGGTGAGTTCTTCATACGCATCTGGCGCGCGCTGACCGCGGCCGGCCGCAGCTTCGCCCTCGGCTCCGTCGAGGCGTGGGGTTTCTGGTCGACGACACTGCTGCTGCTCGGCCTTCTCATCTACCTCATGGAGATCGCCGGCGGAGTCACCTGGCGGATGATCGAGGGACGGCTGCGGCCGAGGATGCGCGACCAGGAGGCGGCTGCTCGACTGCGGCAGACGATCCTCGAACTGAAGGCGGACCTCCTCGACAGCGAGCGGGAGCGGGCGAGGCTCGCGGAGGTGAGCGCGGAGCAGGAGCGGGTGATCGAGGCGAACCGAAGCTGGGCCCGCAACTGGAACGCGGATGCGGGCCGGGTGAAGGCGGGGGCCAGGTGAGCGATCTGCTTTTCCCCACGACCGAGGATGACGTGCTCAAGATCCTCAAGGCCAAACACACGTGCGATTTGTTCGTTGCCCACTGCAAGGTTGGCGCTTCGTGGTATGGGGGTAGTCTGATACTCGATGCGTGGGTGATGCCCTATAGCTGGACGCGGCCGATCGTCGGCTATGAAGTGAAAATCTCGCGGGGCGATTTTCGGCGCGATGGGAAATGGAGGAACTATCTCCAGTACTGCAATCTGTTTTATTTCGTGACTCCCTGGGGACTCATCCAACCTGCCGAGGTGCCGGAGGATGCGGGCCTGATTTGGGTGACGAAGACCGGCGCCGGGATCCGTTATAAGAAGACAGCACCCTCTCGCTGGTGGCACCAAATCCCGCAGGGCATTTTCCAATACGTCCTCATGTGGCGGAAAGAAGCGGCGATAGCGAAGCAGGCGCCGATCACGGGACTAGCCGAATGAGCCCGATCTACCGTGAGAACCGCCATCGCTACCCCGCAGACTGGCCGGATATCCGCGATCGCATCCTCCTCCGGGCCCGCCACCGGTGCGAGGAATGCGGAGTCCGCGACCGCGTATGGGGCTGGAGAGATGGCGAGGGCGTCTTCCACAACGTCAGTCGGCGACCGCTGATCGACGCCGGCTTTCTGCGCCCGCCGTTCGACATCGCCGGTCGCACCGGGACCCTGCACGTCATCGAGATCGTGCTGACGGTCTCTCACACCGACCACGTCCCGGAGCACTGTACTGACGACAACCTCCGCGCCCTTTGCCAGCAGTGCCACAACCGGCACGACCGCAGGCATCGCGACCACACGCGCCGTTTCGGGCTGGAGGTCGGGCAGATGGAGTTGGAGGTAGAACCGTGAGCCGGGAAGCCCGCTTCAAGTTCATCACCGAAACTCAGGCTACCGAGGCTGAGGTCTACGCGCACGGCATGGGCTACCAGTCGATCGGAGCCCTGGCCCGCGTTCTAGTGCTCCGTACGATGAAGCAGTATCCCCTCAGCGGGCGTCAAAAGCGGAAGGTGGAAGAATCATACGGCACCACCCCTGAAGGTGGTTCGGGAGTACTCCCGAGCACGTCCACGGGCAGAAACGGGGAGGACTGAGATGGCGAGAAAGACGATACGGAAGGGAATGGGACATGGAGAATAGATACTCCGAAAAATTGAAAGATCCTCGCTGGCAAAAAAAACGATTAGAAATATTGAATCGTGATAAGTTTACTTGCCAGTGGTGTCTAGACTCCGAATCGACCCTACACGTTCATCACCTTTGGTATTCAAAGGGAGAACCGTGGGATGTGGAGGATGATTCTCTTATCACCATCTGTGAGAATTGTCATGAGGGCGAGGGGGAAAGCAGGAAAGAAGATGAGGATCTTCTGATAATGGCCTGCAAGGAATCCCGCGTAAACTCGGCGTCGATCTGTGGTCTTGCTATTGCGATACATCAATCAAAAATACGTGACGAGGTAGCATGGTGCGCCATGTGCTGGGGAATTGACCATAAGGAAATGCGCGAGGAAATATACAAGAAATACATAGAGAGTCTGACTCCAAGTGATAGCAAAAATGTCTAAGCGCTTCATTGACACCGGCATCTGGGAGAAGCCGTGGTTCATGGAACTCCCCCCGGCCGAGAAGATGGCGGTGATGTACCTCATGACGAAGTGCGACAACGTGGGGGTATGGGTACCGAACTTCCGGCTAGCTTCTTTCCAGATAGGAAGCGAGATAGACTGGGATGCGCTGGCTGCTAAATGCCACGGGAATATAGAAGTACTGGATGATGGGAAGTGGTTCCTTGTGGACTTCTGTCGGTTCCAATACGGGGAGTTGAGTGAAGACTGCAAACCCCACCAGTCCTACCTTGCGCTTCTTGCTAAACACGGCTTATCGGATAGGGTAGGCAAAGGGTTAGCTAAGCCTATGCAAAGGCTTAAAGATAAGGATAAGGATAAGGATAAGGATAAAGACAAGGAAAAGGACATTGCGTTTGCTGCTTTCTGGACTGTATATCCTCATAAGATAGCGAAGGCCGATGCGCTACGGGCATGGCACGCGCGGGTGAAGGACAAGTCTCTCGTTGCTTCCGAGGTTATGGCAGCGGTAGCTGTCTACACGAAGAAGGTAGCCGGCAAGGAACTGGAATACGTGATGCACCCGGCGACGTTCCTGGGTCCTGCGCTGCGATGGAAAGACTATCTCACTACTGGCTCGAAATACGTGCCGGCGTCTGCGGCCACATCGGATGAGAAGTGGAAATGTAATATGTGTGGGGCAGAGTATGAGAAAGTGGTGCCTCGCTGCATCGGTGGTGTCTGTAAATCATGCGCAGATGAGATACAAAAGCAGATTGGTCAAGCCGGATGACGAACGCCCACCGTCAAGCGCAAGGCCGGGTGCCTGTTCACCTCCGTCGCTGCCCGATGGTGCCGGCGAACTTCACCCGGGCAAAGTGCTGGAAGAGGTGCCGGTATTGGAACCGGGCGGAGAACCGATGCGAGGTAGAGCAGGGAGGGGTAGATGGCAGGTAAGGCGTGGAAGAGGGCCAGGCGCCAAGCGCGGCTGTCGGTGAACGTCCGGGCTTCGATCGAGGCGGCGTGCCCGAGGTGGCGGAAGCTCTGTGTTCGCATCGGCCTTCCTGGTCCAGCTCAGCACTGGATGGCTCGCTACTGCCAGCGACACGAGCAGGAGATCCGAGCACGCGTCGCGAAACGCGGATCGCACTACACGATGAGGCAAGTGTGACAATCGCCCGGTGTGAACAGCTCAGAGCTGAAGTCGTGCTCGTTCTCAGTATCAGGCGGACGGCGTACCGGTATTTCGGTCACACGGAAAACGCGAAGGACGCTGAGGCGGAGGCGTGGGCTCGGATAATCGAGGCCCCGGACAACTTGGATCAAATAGACTATTTGACCATCGCTCGGCGGGCGATCTCCGCGAGCTACATGCGTAAGTGGCGCAAGAGAAAATCAGGCGTAAACCTATTTCGTCCCGGAAACCGTAAACGGATTAAGGCGGAATGAATGAGACGGTCGCACATGAGCTGCAACGACGGTATCTTGAGGGGGAAGGGCGAGCGCTCTCCGGCCTCTATGCGGAGCTTCGCTTCATGGCCGCTCAGATCCTTCGAGGATGCCCTGGCGGAGCGGAGGTTGCGCACCATGCCGCTGCTCGACTGGTGGAACGGTATATGCGGAATCCCGGGCACTACCGGATCCACCACTTCGGTTTCATGGTGAGCCGTGAAGTGGCGCACGCTCTGCTCTACGGCGGCAACGGGCATCGAGAGCCACATGATGCGGAGCTCACCTTCGAGCCGGCGTCAATCGTCGAGCGTGGCGATGCGATCCATCCCGTCGACTACGCTACGGATCTCCAGCGTACCGAGATCGGCCGTCGAGCCCTTCTCGACCTTTGGAGCTCGTGGGGCTACCAACGAGCTGTGCTCACGATCGCCGAATATGCCGGTCGTGCTTGGATCTACGCTCGGGCCGTCCAGCTTCACACGGTCTACAGGATGATGCACCGTGGCCAAAAAATCCGTGCTCGTCAGCCTGGACGTGGAAGTGTGGGAAGAGACGCGACGGCAGTGCAAGGAGTACGGGCTGAGCTTCAGCTATGTTGTCAACCGCATGCTCCAGCTTTGGAATCGCGTGAGGCCGCGAGATGAGCGGACCGAATCCGAAAAAGCTAAAGATCAAACGTAAAACAGACGCGAACCTGATTCCGTGTAAACCAGGGGAGACTCGCAACCCGATGGGCCGTCCACCCGGCACTGGATTTAAGCAACGTGCGCTCCTCGCGTTTGGGGGGATGTTGAGCGGGCCCGAGGGAAAAGATTTCCTCACTCGGTACGTCAAAAACTTCCGCAAGGCAGCGGATAAACCCGACACATGGCAGGCGCGTTTCATCGCTGAGCGTGTATTCAAGGACGACGTGCTCGACGAGCTCGACGCGTGGATCGACCGCGGCGAGCGGTGCGAGCAGATGTTCCTCAGCTACCAGCTCCACAAGCGGGCTACGGACATCCAGCGCACGATCCTCTTCTCGCGGTCGAAGTACCAGTTCTTCATGGCGGGCCGTAGAGCAGGGAAGTCGCAGGGGCTCTCGTACTGGTTCGCCGATGCCTTCGTGCAGAAGCCTACGGCGCGCTGCCTGTACATCGGGCTGACCATCACCCGGGCGATGGCGCAGCTTTGGCAGCTGGTGATGTCGCTGTTCGCGGAGCTCGGCATCAAGGTCAAGGAGCAGTCGCGCATCGAGGGGCGGATCCTCACCGAGGCCGGCGGGGTGATGCTCTTCGGCGGCAACGGCTCGAAGGACGAGCGTGAGAAGAACCGCGGGCCGCACTGGGACCGGGTGGCGATCGACGAGTGCCAGTCGCAGAAGGAGCTGCTCTACCTCGTTGAGTCGATCCTCTCGCCTACGCTCATCGACACCGGGGGCCAACTCGCCCTGGCCGGCACCGGGCCGCGGGTGCGAGGGACCTACTGGGAGGCCGTCTTCCTCGGTCAGTGGGCAGACGGCAGGTCCCTCTATCCCGACGCGCTGCGGATCAACTGGAACCTCACGCAGAATCCGTTCATCCCGAACTATGAGACGGCGCTCGCGGAGATCCGGCGCGAGAAGCAACTCAAGGAGACAGATAGTCTGTACGTGCGCGAGTACCTCGGGAGGATCAGCTACGATGACGACGCTCTGGTGCTTCGGCTCACCGATGCAAACGCTTTTGTCGACGACGATCTTGCGAAGTGGATCGCCTCGCAACCTGTCACCGACATCCGCTTCACCGCCGGCCTCGACTTCGGGTTCACGGACAGCGACGCCTTCGCGATCATCGCCTATTCGACCTCGCGCCCCGAGCGATGGATCGTTCACGAGTACAAGCAGAACCGCATCGGTACTGCGGAGCTTGCTGCTGAGATCCGTCGCGGCCTGGAGTACGTGCAGCGGTCGCCGCTCTTCGCGAAGGTGGTCACGAAGGAGTTCATGATCTACGCGGATACCGGAGGGAACGCGATCACCCCGTATGACCTTGCTACTCAGTACGGGCTTCCGATTCAGGCGGCGTACAAGGCCGAGAAGGCGATGGCCGTCGAGCTGCTGCAGGACGAGTGCCGGCGCGGCGTGCTCAAGGCTCGGAAGACAGGAGCCTTCTGGGACGAGAGCCTGAAGACGATCTACGGCCGCGACGATCAGGACAAGCTCACGCGTGAGATCGACGATGAGACATTCCACCCCGACGCGATCCCCGCGGTGACGTACGCGATGCGGGACATCTGGCTGTTCAACACGAAGGGGGAAAAGTAATGGTGCGAATGATAGCTTATCATTCAGACTTGGACGATGGCAGGATAGTTTTCTGCCGGAGGTTCGAGGGACCAAGCGCTTTGTCTGTTAAAAAATGTGCACGCGCTACGCTGGATCGGTTGGGTGCGACAGAAGAACCGACGAGGGTTACATCAGCGCCCCATTTTGAACCGCCCGGGAATGCGCCGAGAAAGTCTCGATTGATACCCGGGCCCTGGTTTGAAGCGACCATAATCTCGGTAGGTACAGCATGGGGGGGGATCGGCTGATGCCTGAAATCATCGTCCGCAAGGCGCCGTCCGAGACGGACAAGCGGGAGCGGGACCGGTGGCTGCGCGACGCGGGCCGCGGG
>DATEYD010000162.1:0-3144 GCA_035583445.1 Minisyncoccota bacterium | reverse complement strand
AGACCTGGGCATCGGAACGGGCCTTGCGTCGCAGCCCTTCTATCGGGCAGGCCTGAGGATTACGGGGATTGACATTTCTGAGCCGATGCTGGACAGGTGCAGGACGAAGGGGTTTGCCAGCGACCTTAGGGTGCAGGACCTGAGGGAAACACTTCCATTTGGAGATCGCGAATTCAACCATGCAGTCGCGGTGGGAGTGTTTCATTTCATCGAAGATTTGGGGCCACTGTTACAAGAGACCTCAAGAGTACTCGTGGCGGGTGGGATCTTCGGCTATACCACCTTTTGCCCTGAAGACGAGTCCAAAGACATATCGGAACAGCAGGTTCACGGGTTCCCCGTCTATCAGCACAGCAATCGGTTCGTGGAATCTCTCACCGGAAGGCATGGATTCCGAATGTTGAAGACGACTCGCTTCACATATTACAGTGATCCCTCCAAGAGCCTGCAAGTTACCAACCGGATCTACGTGGTTCGCAAGCTCGGCTCTTAGGATTCGCGCAAAAATAAATTCACATTCTGGCGCGAGCGCCGGGCGGGCAGATGCAAGGCGCCGCGACGCAGGCGATGTGGTGACATCGTCGAGGAGGTGTGACTGGCATGACCAGGAGATCGGAGGTGAGCGCATGTAAGCGCAAGTCCTGACCCGGGACCCTGACGAAGGGAACCCGAAACCGATGAGGCAAGGGCACCGGCCTGGAGTACCAGGGCAAACCTGATCCCGAGAGGGAGAGGTGACCCGCGAGGGGGTGTCTGGAAGAAGCCGTAGGTACGTGACCGTATCGAGCGCAAGCGAAGCGCCGAGAGGCATACGCAGTGGGCGAGTCGGCCTCCAGCGACAAAGACCCAATATTCGTCGGTACTGCGGATGTAGAGGCGACGGGATGGTCACGAAATCTCCAAGGTCTTACCCAGCGAGACCTGCCGGGTCCCGCGCGAGCGGTAGGCCGTAGAACGAAAGGACGAAAGCCGATGGTCCGGCAGGAGTCAGAGGACTGCACTGTACCGAAAGCTTCGGGAAACCGGAGCCGAACCCGGATCGCTCGTAAGACCGGGGGAGGGAAAGCGGTCCCGGTCAAGGAAGAGGGACGACAACGGAAGCTGAACTTCGTGACAGCCGAGAGCCCGTGGGTGGTAGGACGCGGGGCCGAGGGCAAACGAGATGGGGACCGGTCTCCATCTCGGGTGCAGAAGGTGGCGAAGGCGAAGAGCAATCTGAAGGGAGTCGGACCCGCGAGGATGGAAGAGGTGGTAGAACGCCTGGAAGAGGCGTTTGAGAAAGTCGCGGCGAATCAAGGGGCACCCGGGCCGGACCGGCAGAGCATCGAGCGAGTGCGAGAGCACCTGCCGGAGCTGCTGCCGGTGCTGCGCGCGAGCCTGCTGGATGGGAGCTACCGGCCTGGAGATATCCGGCGGGTGTGGATACCGAAGGCGGGAGGCGGGCAGCGCGGGTTGGGGATACCAAATGTGGTTGATCGAATGGTGATGGAGGCTGTGCGGCGGGTACTTGAACCGCTGTACGAGCCGACGTTCCACGAATCGAGCCACGGGTTTCGGCCGAACCGGAGCTGCCAGACGGCGATTATGGAGGCAGGGAGCTACGCGGAGCAGGGCTATGACTGGGTAGTGGACTTGGATTTGGAGAAATTCTTCGATCGGGTTCACCAACAGCGTTTGATGGGACGACTTGCACAGCGAGTCTCCGACAAGCGGGTACTGGTCCTGATTGGGCGGATGCTGAAAGCCAAAGTGGTCATGCCGGACGGCGTGAAGGTGAGTACGGAAGAGGGGGTGCCGCAAGGTGGTCCGCTCTCGCCGTTGCTCTCGAACATCGTGTTGAGCGAGCTCGACGAGGAGCTGGCGCGGCGCGGGCATCGGTTTGTCCGGTACGCGGATGATTGTAACATCTACGTACGGAGCGAGCGTGCAGGGCAACGGGTCAAGGAGAGCGTGAGCTTGTACATCAGCAGGCGCTTACGTCTGAAGGTGAACGAGAGCAAGAGCGCAGTGGCCCGACCGGAGACGCGGCACTTCCTCGGATACCGGCTGCAGGCGGTAGCAGGCGGACGGGTCGAGGTTCTGCTATCGGAGCGCAGTGAGAAGCGGCTCCGCGAACACATCCGCGAGCTGACGCCACGATCACGGGGGCAGGCGCTGAAGGCGACCATTACCGAGGTCAACGCGTACCTGCGCGGGTGGTTTGGGCATTTCCGGGTCTGCACGCCGGGGATCGAGTGGAGTATCCAGAGAGCGGACGCGCACATCCGGCGACGGCTGCGCGCGATCGTGTTGAAGCACTGGAAGACGAAGCGAACGATCGTCCGCCGCCTCATTCGACTTGGAGTCAGGTTTAAGACGGCGTGGCGACGCGTGTATGAGGGACGTCAGTCTCTCTGGGCGCTGAGCCACAACCCTGCGGTTGATCGAGCACTCCGGAACGCGTATTTCGCCGACCGGGGGCTCGTTCGGCTGCAGGAGCTGTTTGAGCCGCTCTGGGCGGCCATCAACGCCCCGGCGCAGCTGGTGCTGCCGCTGGGAACCACGAGGTCGTAAACCGGCCGGCGGCGGGGGTGATAACCTGCCGTCCCGACGAGCCGTATGCGAACAGCGCACGTACGGTTCTGTGGGAGGCGCCCTGGGCGACCCGGGCGCCTACCCGATCGGCAACGCCGCAGCTGCCCGCCCGCCGCCGCGCCCCAAAGGGCTGCCGGCTCGCGAACTTCTTATTTCCTATCCTTTCCCTTGCCCTGGTTTGGGATTGTCCCATCCGGCAGCAAAATGTGAAGTTATTTTTGCGCGAGCCCTTAGGTCTGCGTGCCGGGGCACGACCAATCCTGTATTCTGCACCGGCAGCATCGGATTCCGATGCGCTCTGTCGAACCAGATTCGCCAACAACAAGGAACACGGACCGGCTCACGCCACGACGCAGCGCTGTTCCTGGATGTGGGCCGCAAACTCGTCGTAGAACTTGCGGATGTAGCTTTCGACGGGCATGGCGCAGGCGTCGGATAGAGGGCAGATGGTGCGCCCTTTCATGTTGGTGCAGATGTCGAGCATGGTCTCCAGCTCGCCCGCTCTTCCCTTGCCGTTTTCGAGGCGGGTCAGAATCTGGTAGAGCCACTCCGTTCCTTCGCGGCACTGGG
>DATEYD010000161.1:0-1755 GCA_035583445.1 Minisyncoccota bacterium | reverse complement strand
CCACAGGGCGGCGTGAGTGTACTGGCCTCCGTTCTCCCGCACCCCCGGAGGGTACCCCTGAATGTATCCGGGTGACGGCTCCGACCTGTCAAAGGGAGGCGTTAAGAGCAGCACCAGACCTTCATCCTCGCGAACGAGATGGTTCCACGCTGATTCTAAAGCCTTATCCGCGCGATCTTTGTCCGCGGCTCCACTCAGCCAAGCCCACGATTGGGGCAGGGAATCAATCTTCGCTTCCTTGTTCGCCGAGGAACCGAGGGGCGTGCCGTCGTCGAAGGTCGCCCGAAGATACCACTCCCCATCCCATCCTGCTCGCTCGACACGCTGAATCAGCGCATTTCTATCTTTTTGATAGGACTGGCTTAGATCTGGCCGCCCCAGTTGCTCAGACGACTCGGCCATACCCTGAAGCACATCCACCATGAACCACGCCAGCCAAACGCTCTCCCCTTTGCCCCCGGCACCCACAAGGTTCATCCCATCGTTCCAGTCCCCTGTTCCTATCAGGGGCAAGCCATGGGGCCCAAAGGTCATGCTACGCGTGACGGCTCGCTGGCAATGCTCAAACAACGTAGCGCGTTCTAACGCGACCTCCGGTGTGATGAGGCTCTCGTGCTGATCGCTCTTCAGCATGGGTGCTGCGAGGAAGGGGACTTCAGTGTGCAGGATGTCCACGTCGCCGGTGGTCCTGATGTATTGAGTGACAACGTAGGGCAGCCACAGGGGGTCATCGGAGATCCGAGAGCGGACACCCGCGCCGCTCGGTGGATGCCACCAGTGCTGGACATCGCCTTCTTTGAACTGACGACTCGCCGCGAGCAGGATGTGCTGGCGCGCCAGTTCGGGAGACGCGTATAGGAATGCCATGACGTCCTGCAGTTGATCGCGGAAGCCGAAGGCACCGCTGGACTGGTAATGGGCGGAGCGTCCCCAAATTCGGCAGTTCAGGCTTTGGTACAGGAGCCAACGGTTGATCAGAAAGTCCACTGCAAGCTCGGGGGTGTGCACTTCGATCGTGCCCAACAGATCATCCCACCACGCCTTCGTCTGGCTTAACGCGGTCTCGAGCGCCAAGCCTTCCCGGTAGGTTAGCACCAGTTCATGGGCCTCCTCCACCGAATCGGCCTGGCCCAACATGCACGTGATCTCAGCCCTCTCTCCAGGAGCCAGTTCAAGCGTAACCTGTAGTGCCGCACACGGGTCGAATCCCACCCCCGTCCGACGTGATAGCCCGGTCCGCTCCATCGCCGCCGGGCTACCCAGCGAGCCGTTGCGCCCGACGAAGGACGTGCGGTCGCCGGTGTAAGACTCCGCAGACGGGTTGATAGCGGCGAAGGCAATCCGATCCCCGTACTCGGGGTGGTAGGGATTCCGAGCGATCAGGGCCTGGACTTCGTCATCCCAGTGGGTCACAACGTGCATCTGGGAGGATTCGCGGTTCTCGCCCAGTGTCCACTCCACATAGTACGTCACCGACAGTCTGCGACGCCGGGAGGAGTCGTTTCGCAACCGCAGCCGCTGCAGCTTGATCGGCTCTCCCCCGTTCTCATCCACTGGAACGAAGACCGTCAGCTCCTGCTCGATCCCTTGACTGTTATGCTCGAAGACTGTGTACCCCGCCCCATGCCTTGCCCGATAAGCGGACTCTTCGCGGATCGGCGAAGGGGTCGGCGTCCAGGCGACACCGGTCTCCTCGTCCCGGATGTACACCGCCTCAGACGGTGGATCCATGACGGGGTCGTTCGACCATTGCGT